>NZ_LMFL01000011.1:0-54724 GCF_001426805.1 Brevundimonas sp. Root1423 | reverse complement strand
CTGGGCAATCCGGGCCCCAAATACCAGGGCAACCGCCACAACATCGGCTTCATGGCCGCCGACGAGATCGCCTCGCGCTGGAAGTTCGGGCCCGAACGAGCCAAATTCCAGTCGGTGATCCGCGAGGGCGAGGTGGCGACGGCCAACGGCGCCGTCCGCGTCCTGCTGATGAAGCCCCAGACATACATGAACGAGAGCGGCCGCGCCGTCGGCGAGGCCGCGCGCTTCTACAAGGTCCAACCGTCCGGGGTCATCGTCTTCCACGACGAGATCGATCTGGCGCCCGGCCGCTTCCGCATGAAGACCGGCGGGGGCGCGGCGGGCCAGAACGGCGTCCGCTCGATGATCAGCCATCTGGGCGCGGATTTCCGCCGCGGGCGGATGGGCGTGGGCCACCCCGGCGAGAGCCATCTGGTCATGCCGCACGTACTCGGGGACTTTCACAAGGCCGACCGGGTCTGGCTGGACCCCATGCTGGCCGCCGTCGCGGAGGCCCTGCCCTTCGCCCTGGCCGGTGACGACGAGCGGTATCAGGCGGAGGTGATGCGTCTGGCCCCGGCGCCGAAATTCAGCCCGCGCCAGGCGGCGCGGGGCGACGACTAGACGCACCGTCTTGTCCGTCGGGGCCGGCGCGGATAGACCGCGCCGAGCCCTGAAGGAACTCCCATGAACCGCGCCCTGATCTCCGTCGCCTTGCTGACCCTGGCCGCCTGCGGTTCCGGCGAGCGCGCGCCCGAGCCCGGCGCGCCGACGGTTCAGGTCGCCGACGCCCTGTGCCGGCCCACGCCGAAGGGCCGCCAGATGACCGGCTGCTACATGACGCTGACCGCCAGCGGCCCGGACCGGCTGATCTCGGTCGAAAGCCCTGACGCCAACATCGTCCAGATCCATGAGAGCCGCATGGAGAGCAATATGATGATGATGCAGCAGCTGCGGGACGGCCTGCCCCTGGCCGCGGGTCAGGCCACGGCGCTGGAGCCCGGCGGCCATCACCTGATGCTGCTGGGCGTCAAGGAGCCCCTGGTCGCGGGCGACACCGTCGCCCTGAAGCTGATCTTCGGGAGCGCCGCCCCGGTCGAGGTCACGGCGACCGTCGGCCAGCCCTCCACGTCGGAATACGATCACGCGGCCGCGAAGAGCGGTTCCTGACGCCGAACCTGACAAACAGGACGCGACCGGCTAAAGGCTCGCGCTCACCACTTCGCTTTGCCGCCTCTCGCGGACGGGACCGCGCGTCCCCCCGCCGACGAGGCTTCAGGAACCGCCCAAGCCCATGGCTCTCAAAGTCGCGATCGTCGGCCTGCCCAACGTCGGCAAGTCCACCCTGTTCAACGCCCTGACCAAGACGGCGGCGGCCCAGGCCGCCAACTATCCGTTCTGNCCTCCCGCGCCACCTCGTCCAAGCCCATGGCTCTTAAAGTCGCGATCGTCGGCCTGCCCAACGTCGGCAAGTCCACCCTGTTCAACGCCCTGACCAAGACGGCGGCGGCCCAGGCCGCCAACTATCCGTTCTGCACCATCGAGCCGAACACCGGCGACGTGGCGGTGCCGGAGCCGCGTCTGGAAGTCCTGGCCGGGATCGCGGGCTCGAAGGAAATCATCCCGTCGCGGATCACCTTCGTCGACATCGCCGGCCTGGTGCGCGGCGCGTCCAAGGGCGAGGGCCTGGGCAACCAGTTCCTGGCCAATATCCGCGACTGCGACGCTGTGGCCTTCGTGGCCCGCTGCTTCGTCGACGACGACATCACCCATGTCGAAAACCGCATCGACCCGATCAGCGATCTGGAGATCATCGAGACCGAGTTGATGCTCGCCGACCTCGAAAGCCTCGAAAAGCGGGTCGTCAACGTCGAGAAGAAGGCCAAGGGCGGCGACAAGGAGGCCCAGACGACGCTGCGCCTGATCAACCTGGCCCTGACACCCCTGCGCGCCGGCAAGCCTGCCCGCGTGGTCAAGGTCGACAAGGAGGACGAGAAGGCGTGGCACATGCTGCAGCTGCTGACCTCCCTGCCCGCGCTCTATGTCTCCAACGTCGACGAGAACTCGGCCGACAAGGGCAATGAGCTGTCCGACCTGGTCGCGGCCCGCGCCGCCGAGGACGACGCCAAGGCGGTCGTCATCTCGGCCAAGATCGATTCCGAGCTGGCCGTGCTGGATGCCGAGGAACAGGCCGAATTCCTCGAGAGCCTGGGCCTGGCCGAGCCCGGCCTGAACCGCCTGATCCGCGAAGCCTATGCCCTGCTGGGCCTGCAATCCTATTTCACGGTGGGACCCAAGGAGGCGCGCGCCTGGACCATTCCGATCGGCGCCACCGCGCCCCAGGCCGCCGGCGTCATCCACACCGACTTCGAAAAGGGCTTCATCCGCGCCGAAACGATCGCCTTCGAGGACTTCGTGGCGCTCAAGGGCGAAGCGAGGGCGCGGGAGGCGGGCAAGCTGCGCGCGGAGGGCAAGTCCTACGTCGTCAAGGACGGCGACGTGATGAACTTCCTGTTCAACTAGGCGGCTTCACCGCCCCGGGCGTCGGGCATCGCACCAGACTGACGGCGGCGTCGTTCCGGTTCAGCCAGGTCAGGCGCATGGCGTCGCCCTGGACGGCCATGCGGACACGCTCGGCCGACGTCCGGCCCTCGGCCGCGCACGCCAGCGCGGCTTCATAGCCGTCCGACACCTGGCTGATCGACAGGATGCCGCAACTGTTTTCGTAGCCCTCGAACCGCGTCGTGCTGATCTCGATCGGCCGTTCCGCGCCGCGCGGATTGGCGCACCAGCGCCCGTTTGCGGCCCAGAGGCCGACGAAGGTCTGGGGCCCGGACCCCGGCATGATGGCGCCGACGCCCGGCGGCGGGGTCGGTGCCGGGGCCTCCGCCTCGGGGGTGTCGATGGGCGCGGCGGGATCCGTCGGCGGATTGGTTTCGGACGGGCCGCAGGCGGCCAGGACGAGGACGGCGAAGGGAGCGAGTCGGTGCAGGGGCATGGCTTCGGAACGCGGTTCGGCCTCGACGGCTCCCGATCTCGCCTCGATCACGAATTCGCGGCCACGCTTGCATCCACCGGAAGATTTTGCGACCGGTTCGCCAGTGTCGAGAACAAGGGGGCGTCCCGCATGACTCAGAACACCAATCCATGGGCCGCGCAGGTCGATCCGCTGGCGCAGGATATCGCCGCGGTGCTCAAACGAATGGGCGGCTCGGCCCACCAGCGCGACGTGGTCCAGTGCGTGGCGGCGATGAAGCGCCAGCGCGGCGAGACCGTGGCCCAGGACCTGGCCAACCGCATCGTCGAGGTGTTCGAGAAATACCGCGACCTGTTCTTCAAGCCGTTCGGCGAAGGCTCGATGCGCTGGGCGCTGCAGCCGGGCGTCGTGTAGGAGCGTCTCGCTTCAGGATTACAAAAGGCCCGCAACGGGATCGTTGCGGGCCTCCTTGTATGGGATCACCCCTGTCGCGGTTATCCCGTTTGTCGCGGATGTCTCCGCCGCGATGTCTTGCTTGTCGCGGCGGAAATGTATCGGCCCTTCCCGCGCTTAGAAGCGGCGGACGTAGCTCAGGCCGTAGGTGTCCAGTTCGCCGCCGTTGTCGTCGGTGAAGTCGCGGCGGGTCCAGTCGGCGCGGACGCCGTTGCGGCCGTCGAAGAAGTAGTTGGCGCCGGCGCCGTAGTTGACGCTCTCGCCGTCCGAGGTCGAGGTGAAGCCCGCGACGTCGGCCTTGATCGAGGTGGTGCCGTAGCCGACGCGGCCGAACAGTTCGAAATTCGGGCTGATCGGCAGGGTGCCGACGACATAGGCCGCGGCGTCGTACTCATGGGACAGGTCGCCCGTGACGCCGCCAACGGTGATCTCGTCGTCCTTGACGCCGAACGAGGCTTCACCCTCGACGCCGACGTAGCGGTTGAACTTCGCGTTCAGGCGGCCGGTGACGGCGCCCAGGTCGGCGTTGTCGCCGTCCAGCTGGGTGTAGCCGATCGAGCCGGTGACCTGCGGGTTGGAGATGGTCTGCGCCATGGCAGGCGCGGCGAGCAAAGTAAGAGCGGCAGTGGCGAGAAGAATGTTACGCATTGTTTCTTGTATCCTCTAGATGCGGCAACCGTCGGCTGCCAGCCCCATCCAGCGAGGACACAAATGGGCGACCGAAGGCGGCGTTCCAGTGGCGCTCGAATACATAACGACAACTGTGTGACGCGAGGCACAGACCGCGTTACCCCAAGCTGGACAGATTCATGGCGACGCGAACATTGCTCGCTCAGCGGTCCTTCTCGCGCTCCGTCCCGGCGCGGGCGTGCAGGGCGGCCTGGGCGGCGGCCAGTCGGGCGATCGGCACGCGGTAGGGCGAGCAGCTGACGTAGTCGAGGCCGACCTCCTCGCAGAAGGCGATCGAGGACGGATCGCCGCCGTGTTCGCCGCAGATGCCCATCTTGACGCCCGGACGCGCGGCCTTGCCGCGCTCGGCGGCGATGCGGATCAGGTCGCCGACGCCGTCCTGATCGAGGCGGACGAACGGGTCGGTCTCGAAGATGCCCTTGTCCATATAGGCCTGCAGGAATCGGCCGGAGTCGTCGCGGCTGATGCCGAAGGTGGTCTGGGTCAGGTCATTGGTGCCGAAGCTGAAGAACTCGGCGTATTCGGCCAGGTCCCCGGCGCGCAGGGCGGCGCGGGGCAGTTCGATCATGGTCCCGACGAGGTAGTCGACGCGATCCCCTGCCTCGGCGAAGACGGCCTCGGCGGTGCGGTCGGTCAGTTCGCGCAGGTATTTCATCTCCAGTCCGAGGGCGACCAGCGGGTGCATGATCTCGGGGATGGGGGCCTCGGCCGCGGTCTGCTTCACCTCCAGCGCCGCCTCGAGGATGGCGCGGACCTGCATCTCGTAGATCTCGGGATAGGCGACGCCGAGGCGGCAGCCGCGGTGGCCGAGCATGGGGTTGGTCTCGTGCAGCTCCCTGGCCCGACGCTTCAGCTTGGCGGCGTCCAACCCTTGCGTGACCGCGAGGGCGTCGATCTCGGCGTCGGTGTGGGGGATGAATTCGTGCAGGGGCGGGTCGAGCAGGCGCACCGTCACCGGCAGGCCGGCCATGATGGTGAAGAGCTCGACGAAGTCCGCCTTCTGGAACGGCGCGATCTTGGCCAGGGCCAGACGCCGGCCGGCCTCGTCGTCGGCGAGGATCATCTCGCGCACGGCGGCGATGCGGGCGTCGTCGAAGAACATGTGCTCGGTCCGGCACAGGCCGATGCCCTCGGCCCCGAAGCCGCGCGCGGTGCGGGCGTCCAGCGGGGTCTCGGCGTTGGCGCGGACTCTGAGGCGGCGGACCTTGTCGGCCCAGGCCATCAGGGTCTGGAAATCGCCGGTCAGCTCGGGCTCGATCATGGCCACGGCGCCGTCCAGCACCTCGCCCTTCGACCCGTCGATGGTGATGATCTCGCCGGCCTTGAAGACGCGGCCGCGGGCGGTGAAGGTCCCGGCCTTGTCGTCGATCGACAGCTCGTTGATGCCGCAGACGCAGGGGCGGCCCATGCCGCGCGCCACCACGGCGGCGTGGCTGGTCATGCCGCCGCGGGCAGTGACGATGCCACGCGCCGCGTGCATGCCGTGGATGTCCTCGGGCGAGGTCTCCTCGCGCACCAGGATGACGGCGTCGCCCAGCTGGTTCAGCCGCTCGGCCTCATCGGCGTCGAAGACGATCCTGCCGGTGGCCGCGCCCGGCGAGGCGGGCAGGCCGGCGGCGACCACATGACGGGCCGCGTTCGGGTCGAGCGTGGGGTGCAGAAGCTGATCCAGCGCCGACGGCTCGACGCGCGACACCGCCTCTTCCTCCGAGATCACGCCCTCGGCGGCCAGATCGACGGCGATCTTGAGCGCCGACTTGGCGGTGCGCTTGCCGTTGCGGGTCTGCAGCATCCACAGCCGGCCCTGTTCGACCGTGAACTCGATGTCCTGCATGTCGCGATAGTGAGTCTCCAGCCGGCCGACGACCTCGACGAACTGGCCGAAGACCTCGGGCATGGCCTCTTCCATCGAGGGGGCGGTCTCGCCCATCTCCTCGCGGCCCGCCCGGGTCAGGGATTGGGGCGTGCGGATGCCGGCGACGACGTCCTCGCCCTGGGCGTTGATCAGGAACTCGCCGTAGAGTTTGGCCTCGCCCGTCGAGGGATTGCGGGTGAAGGCGACGCCGGTGGCGGAGGTGTCGCCCATATTGCCGAACACCATCGACTGGACGTTGACCGCCGTGCCCCAGCTTTCGGGAATGTCGTGCATGCGGCGATAGAATTTGGCCCGGTCGTTCATCCAGCTGGCGAAGACGGCCGAGACGGCGCCCCACAGCTGGTCGTTGGGGTCCTGAGGGAAGGGTTGGCCCAGCCGGTCCTCGACCACGGCCTTGTAGTCGGCGACGACCTTCTCCCAGTCCTTCGCGGTCAGGTCGGTGTCGATGGTGACGCCCAGACGGTCCTTGTGGTCGTCCAGCACCTCCTCGAAGTCGTCGTGGCTGAGGCCTAGCACGACGCTGGAATACATGGTGATGAAGCGGCGGTAGCTGTCAAAGGCGAAGCGGCGGTCGCCGGACAGGGCGGCGAGGCCTTCCACCGTCCGGTCGTTGAGGCCGAGGTTGAGGACCGTGTCCATCATGCCCGGCATGGAGGCGCGGGCGCCCGAGCGGACCGAGACCAGCAGCGGGTTGTTCGCGTCGCCGAAGGTCTTGCCGACGACCTGCTCGACCTTCTTGAGGCCGGCGGCGACCTGGTCGGCGAGGGCGTCGGGGTAGGTCTGGCCGTTGGAATAGTAGTGGACGCAGGCCTCGGTGGTGATGGTGAAGCCGGGGGGCACGGGCAGGCCGAGCGAGGACATCTCGGCCAGGTTGGCGCCCTTGCCGCCGAGCAGGTTCTTCATCGACGCATCGCCGTCAGCGGAACCGCCGCCGAAGCCGTACACCCACTGAGTCATCGCATGGTCCCTGAGCCCTGGTCGTATCCCGCCTGACTAACGTGCTGCGCCCGCGAAGGCGAGGCCGGGGCTGTAACAAACCGTGAGCGGATGTGGCGGGTCTGGATCAGCGGGGCGGGAGTGGTGACCTGAACCCTCAGTGAGGTCTCCGGCCGAAACGCGCCGCCGCGTGCGGCCGGTCAGGCGCATTCGACGCTTCACATGGATGACGGCGGGGCGAGCGTGCCCAGGACGGCGACCACGGCGAGCAGCACGGCTCCGACCCCGGTCTCCGCGATGATGTTGAGCCGGAGCCGGCGGAGCGCCTGTCGCGGATTCTCGCCCCGCCCCAGAACCACACCCAGGGCCGGGGTCAGGCGGAAGCGGTTTGTCGCTGCAATGGCGAGCATCAGCGCGAACAGGGCGAGCTTGGCGATCAGGAGTTGGCCGTAGAGGCTGGTTCCCAGGCCCGTGACGCGCTCAGGTCCGATCATGAACCAGCTGTTCCCCAGCCCACTCAGCACCAGCAGGGCGACGGCCAGGGTCCCCCAGCCAGAGAACCCGCGCAGGGCGTGATGGATCTCCGGGTCGTCCGTGGCCGTTCGGCGCAGCAGGAGGATGGTCAAGGCCATCAAGGCGCCCAGCCACAGAGCAGCGGAGACGGCATGGATTACGGCGGCGGTCAGGTGCAGCAGCGCGCCCGGCCCCTCCGTCCCGGCGGCATGACCCGTCCAGGCGAAACTGGCGGATGCGACCACTCCAACCGTAGACAGCACTGTCCAGAGCGCCCGTCCCGGCTTGAGAACGATGATCGCGAGCAGTGCGAACGCGGCGACAACGGCCCGGGCGACCATGGCCATGCCCAAGGCCATGCCCGTGACCATAAAGGACAGCGAAGCGAGTTTGAGCCCTTCGCTCAACGACCCCGCCATGACCGCTGTCTGGGCCACGAGGGCGGCGAGCGATCCCAGGACCACGACGCTCGCCGCGACGATCAGCGTGGGGCGCGCCCAGACGAGGCTCGGCCCGTTGGAATCCCTGAAGCTGTAGAGCAGGAACAGCGGCGCGCCGAGAAGGACGACCGCGCCGCTGTATTGAAGCCAGCGAAGCGCGATGACCGCGACTTCCAGCACAGCGTCAGCGCACGGTGAAGGTATAGGAGCCCGTCATGCGGTGCCCGTCACGCGACGCGATGCGCCAATCGACGCGGTAGGCCCCGGCGGCCAGCGGGCGCGTCAGGACCCCCGTCAGAGTCTTGCCGTCCTCGGCGACTGCGGTCCGGACCGCGACCTTGTCACCCGCTGCATTGACGACATCAAAGCCGGAAAAGGCGGGAACCGTGCGCTCGCTGAACGTCAGGCTCAGCGTCCGGGTCGCGGACACAGTCGTGTTGGGCGCCGGTGTCCCGCTGACCAGCCGGGCGTGGGCCGCGGCCGGTCCGGCGGCGAACGCGACGATCGTCGCGACGGCGATAAGGGGCGCGGGATTGAAGTTGCGCATGCCTGGTCTCCTGACGTCCGGCCGCTTCCGGCCCTGTGTTTCTCTACGCGCCACGAGCGCGCTTTCCTCATGAAGGACGATCGCGGCCAATCCAAGGACCGACCGCGGCCCCCTTATGCAAACTCCCTCCCCCGAAGTGGGGAGGAAGAACGATGGGTCGCTTAAACCGCCCTTAACCGCGCTCATTCACCAATCGGTCCTCAAGCTGTACGGGGCCGCGTTTCCATGTCCGATCTGAAGACCGACGTCGTCATGAGGGGCGACTGCATCGAGGTGTTGCGGTCCCTGCCGGACGCCTGCGTGGACATGGTCTTCGCCGACCCGCCCTATAATCTGCAGCTGGGCGGCGACCTGCTGCGGCCGGACAACAGCCTCGTCGACGCCGTGGACGACGACTGGGACAAGTTCGACAGCTTCGCCGCCTATGACGCCTTCACGCGCGAATGGATGACGGAATGCCGCCGGGTGCTGAAGCCCGAGGGCTCGATCTGGGTGATCGGCAGCTATCACAATGTCTTCCGGCTGGGCGCGGCGATCCAAGACCTGGGCTTCTGGGTCCTGAACGACATTATCTGGCGCAAGTCCAACCCGATGCCGAATTTCAAGGGCACGCGCTTCACCAACGCCCACGAGACCCTGATCTGGGCGGCGCGGAGCCGCGACCAGAAGCGTTACACCTTCAACTACGACGCCCTGAAGGCCTTCAACGAGGACGTTCAGATGCGGTCCGACTGGACCCTGGCCCTGTGCACGGGCGAGGAGCGGATCAAGGACGCCGACGGCCGGAAGGCCCATCCGACCCAGAAGCCCGAAGGCCTGCTGCACCGGGTGCTGATGGCGGCGACGCGGCCGGGCGACGTGGTGCTGGACCCCTTCTTCGGCACCGGCACGACCGGGGCGGCCGCCAAGCGGCTGGGCCGGCGCTGGATCGGCATCGAGCGCGACGAGACCTATGCCAAGGTGGCCGAGAAGCGGATCAAGGCGGTCATCCCCGCCGCGCCCGAGGATCTGGTGGTCATGGGCTCGAAGCGGGCCGAGGTGAAGGTGCCGTTCGGGGCCCTGGTCGAGGCCGGGCTGCTGTCGCCAGGCGACAAGCTCTACTGCCCGCGCGGCGACCGGGAAGCCCGGGTGCGGGCCGACGGCTCGCTGGTGGCCGGCGAGATGAGCGGCTCGATCCACAAGCTCGGGGCCCTGTTCGAGAACGCGCCCGCCTGCAACGGCTGGACCTACTGGCGCTTCAAGACCGACCAGGGGCTGCGCTCCATCGATACCCTGCGGGCCGAGGTCCGCGCGGGGATGCAATAGGCTGCGACCGATCGTCTGGGTGCGGTAACCGACAGAGAAGACACGCGAAATTCGCTTCTTTCGGACGGAACCCGTCCACCTGACCGATGGTTGATACAGGAGCGCCCCCGGCCCCGGGGCGCCGACGGAACCATCGAGATGAAGATCGCCCAGGTCACCCCCCTGTATGAGGCCGTGCCTCCGAAGCTGTACGGCGGCACCGAGCGCGTCGTGGCGCACCTGACCGACGCCCTGGTCGACCTCGGCCATGACGTCACCCTGTTCGCCTCGGCCGACGCCGAGACGCGGGCGCGCCTGATCCCCGTTCGCGATCAGGCCATCCGTCTGGATCCGGCCCCGCTCAAGTCCGACCTGGCCGCCCACATGACCATGCTGGCCGAAGTGCTGAAGCGCGCCGACGACTTCGACGTGATCCATTTCCACACAGACATGATCCACTTCCCCTTCTTCTCGCGCTGCGCCGACAAGACGATCACGACCCTGCACGGGCGGCTGGACCTGAAGGACCTCGCCGGCGTGTACGAGCGCTGGAACGAATTCGGCCTGGTCTCGATCTCGGACGACCAGCGCCGCCCCCTGCCCCTGGCCAACTGGAAGGCCACGGTGCACCACGGCATGCCGGGCGAGACCTACAAATTCTCGCCGAAGGCCCAGGGCTATCTGGCCTTCCTGGGCCGCATCTCGCCCGAGAAGCGGCCCGACCGGGCCATCGAGATCGCCGTCAAGCTGAACAAGCCGCTCAGGATCGCGGCCAAGGTCGATGCGGCCGACAAGGTCTATTGGGAGACGGTCATCAAGCCGATGGTCGACGCCAATCCGCTGGTCGAATTCGTCGGCGAGATCGGCGATCACCAGAAGTCCGCCTTCCTCGGCGGGGCCGAGGCCCTGCTGTTCCCCATCGACTGGCCCGAACCCTTCGGCCTGGTGATGATCGAGGCCATGGCCTGCGGCACGCCGGTGGTCGCCTTCCGCTGCGGCTCGACCCCGGAGATCATCGAGGACGGCGAGACCGGCTTCCTCGTCGATACGCTGGAACAGGCCGTCGCGGCGGCCGGGCGGGCGCATCTGCTGGACCGCGAGGCGATCCGGGCCCGGTTCGACCTGCGCTTCTCGGCCACGGCCATGGCGCGGCGCTATCTCGACGTCTACGGCGACCTGCTGGCCCGAAGGCCCTATGCGGAAGAGCCTCTGGCCGAGGTGGTGACGCCGCTGCGGGCCCATGAGGGGCGCAGTTTTTTCTCCGCATAGTCTTCCGTTCATCCCGGCGACAGCCGGGACCCAGTGCTGCGGGTGATGCAGCGGGGCCGAGGATCTCGGCTCGCCGGTCCTCTGACACCGGCGTCAAGCTGGACAGAACTGGGTCCCGGCTTTCGCCGGGATGAGCGGAAGAGTGAACGGGCCGCGCCATCAAGCGTTCGCATTTGCGCGCCAGCCTGTCCGCCCCGGCCACCGCCCCTGGAGTCTTCATGGACGACGCCTACAACGTTCAGACCACCGCGCTCGACACGTCCGAAGCCGACGGGCTGGAACGGCTTATGGCGCTGAAGGACGGCGACACCTTCGCCGTGGCGGATGGCTGGGGCGATATGAAGGGCGGGGCCGACGGCCTGTTCGAGCAGGACACGCGGATCCTGTCGCGACTGGTCCTGACGGTCGGGCTGGCGCGGCCGTCGCGGCTGAGCTCGGGGGTCAGCCAGGACAACGTCTACTTCACCTGTCACTCCACCAACCGGCCCCTGCCGCCCATGGGCGGGCGTTCGGCGCCGGCGGGGGTGCTGCATATCGAGCGTCGGCGCTTCATCCGGGACCGGCGCATGTTCGAGCGGGTGCGGATCGTCAATCACGGCGTCGAGGACATGCTGCTGCCGCTGGCGATCGATTTCGCCGCCGACTTCGCCGACATCTTCCAGGTGCGCGGCACGCTGCGCGAGAAGCGGGGGACCACCGAGACGCCGACGCATGACGGGCGGCGGGTCACCTTCGCCTACGCCGGGCTGGACGGCGTCCGCCGCACCAGCTGCCTGGCCTTCTCCGAACCGCCGGCGCGGCTGACCGGCGCGCGAGCCGAATTCATGTTCAGCCTGCCCCGGGGCCGGCGCAGCGATCTCTACATCGAATGCGGCCCCGACCGATGCGAGCAGCCCGACGAGGCGCGCTACCGGTTCCATGCGGTGGCGGCCCGGCTGGCCATGCGCACGCGCCGGAGACGCGGGGCGTCGCTGAGAGGGCCCCGCAGCCCACGGTTCAACGACTGGCTGGACCAGAGCCGGGCCGACGTGGCCCTGCTGACGACCGACCTGCCGACCGGGCCCTATCCCTATGCCGGCGTGCCGTGGTTCTCGACGCCCTTCGGGCGCGACGGGATCATCACCGCCTGGCAGATGCTGTGGCTGGACCCCAGCCTGGCCAAGGGGGTGCTGACCTATCTGGCCATGCGCCAGGCGACGGAATTCTCGGCCTTCCAGGACTCGGCGCCGGGCAAGATCATGCACGAGACCCGCGGCGGCGAGATGTCGGCGCTCGGCGAGGTGCCGTTCGGCCTCTACTACGGCGGGGTCGACACGACCTGCCTGTTCGTGGCCCTGGCCGGAGCCTATGCGCGGCGGACGGGGGATTTCGCCCTGATCCGCCAGCTGTGGCCCAATCTCATCGCCGCCGTGGGCTGGATGAAGGATCACGGCGACATCCAGGGCGACGGCCTGATCAGCTACCAGCGCGGGGCCGAGACGGGCCTGTCGAACCAAGGCTGGAAGGATTCCGAGGACTCCATCTTCCACACCGACGGCCGCTTCCCCAAGGGACCGGTCGCCCTGCTGGAGGTGCAGGGTTACGCCTATGCCGCCTGGCAGGCGATGGCGGACCTTGGCGCGGCGCTCGGCGATCCCGGCGCCCTGGGCTGGGCGGCGCAGGCCGAACGGGTGCGGGCCCTCGTCGAGGACCGGTTCTGGATGGAGGAGGAAGGCTTCTACGCCATCGCCGTCGACGGCGACGGCGAGCAGTGCCGCTCGATCGGCTCCAACGCCGGCCATCTGCTATTCACCGGCCTGCCCTCGCCGGAGCGGGCGAAGCGGGTCACGAAGCGGCTGCTGGGGGCCGAGTTCCGCTCCGGCTGGGGCGTGCGGACGCTGGCCACGGGTCAGGCCCGGTTCAATCCGATGAGCTACCACAACGGCTCGGTCTGGCCTCACGACACCGCCATGGCGGCGGCCGGCATGGCCCGCTACGGCGAGCGGCGGGCGGTAGCCCTGCTGCTGGGCGAGATCTACGCCTCGGCGACCCATTTCCACCTGCGCCTGCCCGAGCTGTTCTGCGGCTTCGAGCGGCAGACCGGCGAGCCGCCGATCGCCTATCCGGTGGCCTGCCTGCCCCAGGCCTGGGCGGCGGGGTCGGTGTTCCTGATGCTGCAGTCGGCGCTGGGGATCAGCCTCGACGCCGTGGCCGGGACGGTCGAGATCGACGACCCGGTGCTGCCGGCGGGCATCGATCGGCTCAATGTCACCAATCTGCAGGTCGGCGACGGCGTCGTGGACCTGGCCTTCCAGCAGATGGGCCAGCACACGGTGGTCATCCCCCAGCGCCGCGAGGGACCCGTGTCGGTGCGCACCGTTCGCTAGGCAAGGCCCCGCTCCAGGGCCTTGCGGAAGACGGTGGGCAGGGATCGCAGGGCCTCGTCGGGGTCGGTCCAGAGGAAGTCGCCCGCTCCGGTCGCGGTGCGGACGTCCAGCGTCAGCGAGAAATGGGTGAAGACGTGCTCGACCGCACCCGCGCCGCGCCAATCGGCGGCGACAGGGGGCGAGGCCTCGGCCGCGTCCACCGCCCAGTCAGAGGTCGGCAGGCCCGTCATGCCGCCCAGCAGCCCCTTGTCCGGCCGGCGCACCAGGGCGACCCGGCCCCTGTCGTCGCGCAGGACCCAGGCGGTTCCGGTCCGGTGCGGGCGCACAGTCTTCCTTGTCTTCAGCGGCCAGCGCTCCGGCGCGCCCGACCGGAAGCCGGCGCACCAGGCCGTCAGCGGGCACAGATGACACAGGGGCCGGCCGGGACGGCAGACCGTGGCCCCGAGATCCATCAGCGCCTGGGCCCAGTCTCCGGGCCGGTGATCGGCGACAAGGGAGGCCGCCCGCCGGCGCAGTTCGGGTTTTGCCGCGGGCAGCGGCGTCTCGACCGCGAACAGCCGGGCCATGACGCGCTCGACATTGCCGTCCACCACATTGGCGGGGCGGCCGAAGGCGATGGCGGCCACGGCGGCGGCGGTGTAGGCGCCGACGCCCGGCAGGGCCAGCAGTCCCGCCTCCGTGTCGGGGAAGACGCCGCCATGGTCCCCCGCCACCGCGCGGGCGCAGGCCAGCAGGTTGCGGGCGCGGGCGTAGTAGCCGAGGCCGGCCCAGGCGGCCATGACGTCGCTGTCCGCCGCCGCCGCCAGATCGGACACGGTCGGCCAGCGGGCGGTGAAGGCCTCGAAATACGGTGTGGCGTGTGGTGTGGTGGTCTGCTGCAGCATGACCTCGGACAGCCACACCCGGTAAGGATCGGGGGCCGCCGCGCCGGGGGCGCCGCGCCAGGCCAGGGTGCGGCGGTGAGCGTCGTACCAGTCCAGCAGGGCGGCGCGCAGGGCTGGCAGGTCGGCGGACGGGTGAACCGGGACGGGAGGCATCGACCGCGCTATAACCCGGAAATGCCCCGCCCGCTGCCCACCGACGCCGAGGTCCGCGAAATCCTGTCGCGACGACGCACGCGTCCGGCCCCGCGTCCCGCGCCCAAGGCCGGGCGGGCGCTGCAGGGGCTGATCAAGGAACTGGACGCGAAATTCGGCCGCGGCGCCCAGGCGCTGGAGCCGCGCTGGCGCGAGATCGTCGGCGACCGGCTGGCCAGGGTGACCCGGCCGCAGAAGCTGACCAGGGGACGCGGCGGCACCGGCGGGACGCTGGAGCTGCGCGTGGCCGGTCCGGCGGCCCTGCTGGTGCAGCACCAGTCGGAAGACATCATCGCCCGGGTGAACCTGTTCCTCGGCGCGGGCAGCGTCGACCGCCTGCGCATCGCCCAAGGGCCGGTGAAGCCGCCGTCCGACATCGCCGCCCCCCTGAAGCGCCGCCCCGCCGCCGAGCCGCTGGCGGCCCGGGACGAAGCCGCGCTGAAGGCGGCCGTGGCGGACGCGTCCGACGCCCTGAAGGGCCCGCTGGAACGGCTGGGACGGGCGGTTCTGGGCGACCCCGGAAAAGGCCGCGACCGCGCGGGCCGTTGACAAAACTTCGCCGTTTCTGTTCTCGAAGGTGGTCAGGCGCGCGCGACCGCGGGGAATCGCGCGATACTCCGGAAATTCCCGCCGCCAGTTGAGGACGACGCCATGAGCGCCATCACGAAATACGCCGCCATGAACCGCCGTGCGGCCATGACCGCCGCCGCCATGGCCGCCATGGTCACCCTGGCCGGTTGCGGCGGGGGTGGAGCGGGCGCGACGGCCGAGGGCGACATGGCCTTGGGAGCCCCCGAGGGCGCCAAGGTCACCGTGGTGGAATACGCCTCGGTCACCTGCCCCCACTGCGCCGCGTGGCAGGAAACGACCTGGCCGGCGTTCAAGGCCGCCTATGTCGACACCAACAAGGTCCGCTACGTCTTCCGCGAACTGCCGACCCCGCCGAACAATGTCGCCGTCGCCGGCTTCATGATCGCCCGCTGCGCCGGCGAGGACAAATATTTCGACGTGGTCCACGGCATCATGGCCAGCCAGGCGGAATGGCGCACAGGCGTCAATCCGCGCGACACCCTGTTCCGCGTCGGCAACGGCGCCGGCCTGAACAACCAGCAGATCGAGGCCTGCATCAAGGACCCCGAGAACCTGAAGGCCTCCGAGGAGCGCTCGAACGCGGCCATCAAGGCCGGCGTCACCGGTACGCCCGCCTTCTTCGTCAACGGGGTGCAGATCATCTCGCCCGGCGAGGAGGGCGCGACCATGGCCGATCTGTCGAAGGCCATCGAGGCCGAGCTGGCGAAGGGCTGATCGCGCCGGTGCGGCCGCCGCGTCTCCTGCTGATCCTGGCGCTGGCGACGGCGCCCCTCGCCTCGGTCTCGGCCTCGGCGCCCGCGGTCGCGACCGAACAGGTCGCGCCGGTCACGGCGGCCGACCGCAGCATCGGTCGGGCCGACGCCCCGGTGACGGTGATCGAATACGCCTCGTTCGCCTGCCACCTCTGCGCCGACTGGCATCAGCTGGTCTATCCGACCTTCAAGACGCGGTTCATCGACACCGGCCGGGTGCGGTACGTGTTCCGCAACCTGCCCACGCCGCCCGAGGAGATGTCCCTGCCGGCGGCGGCCCTGGCGCGCTGCGCCGCGCCGGGCAAATTCTTCGACGTGGCCGCCAGCCTGATGCACGGCCAGGCGGCGGTGCTGCGCGGCGGGGATCGCGACGACTGGTACGCCCCCGCCATCGCCGTCAGCGGCCGGACACGGGCCCAGATCGACGCCTGCGCCGCGACCCCGGCGACCCGGGCCGCCATCAACCGCGACATCGACAGCGCCATCGCCGCCGACATCGACAGCACCCCGAGCTTCTTCGTCAACGGACGCCGGGTGACGGACCGTTCGCTGGGCGGACTGGAGGTCGCGATCCGGGCGGCCGCATCCGGCCGATGACCGCGTAGGGACCCATGCAGTTCCAGCGCCTCCGGCTCGTGGGCTTCAAGTCCTTCGTCGACCCCGCCGAGGTGCATATCGAGCCGGGCCTGACCGGCGTGGTGGGGCCCAATGGCTGCGGCAAGTCCAATGTGCTGGAAGGCCTGCGCTGGGTCATGGGGGCCAATTCGGCCAAGGCCATGCGCGGTCAGGGTATGGACGACGTCATCTTCGCCGGCGCCGCCAACCGGCCCCCGCGCAACCACGCCGAAGTCCAGCTCACCATCGACAACGCCCAGCGCCGCGCGCCCCAGCCGTTCACCGACAGCCCCATGCTGGAGGTGTCCCGCCGCATCGACAGGGGCCAAGGCTCGACCTATCGCATCAACGGCAAGGAGGTGCGCGCGCGCGACGTGCAGCTGCTGTTCGCCGACGCTTCGACCGGCGCCAACTCGCCCGCCCTCGTGCGTCAGGGCCAGATAAGCGAACTGATCGCCGCCAAGCCGCAGAACCGCCGCCGCATCCTCGAGGAGGCCGGCGGGGTGGCCGGCCTGCACACCCGCCGGCACGAGGCCGAGCTGCGGCTCAAGGCGGCCGAGACCAACCTCGAACGGCTGGACGACATCGGCCGCGAGCTGGAGACGGCGCTGACGCGGCTGCGGCGCGAGGCGCGGCAGGCCGAACGCTACAAGAAGATTTCCGCCGAGATCCGCGCCCTGCAGGCCGCCCTGCTGTTCGTGCGCTGGAATGATGCCCGGGTGGCCGCCGAGGCCGCCGCGGCCGAGCTGGCCGGGGCCGACCGGGCCGTGGCCGAGGCGAGCACGGCCTCGAGCCGGGCCCAGACCGCGGCCCTGGCGGCGCAGGAGGCGCTGAAGCCGGCGCGCGAGGAGGACGCCGTCGCCGGCGCCCTGCTGCACCGCGCCTCGCTGGAGCGCGACCGGCTGGACATGGCCGAACAGGCGGCGCGGGCCGAGGTCGAGCGGCTGACCGCCGAGACGACGCGCATCGCCGCCGACATCGAACGCGAGACCGCCATGGCCGGCGACGCCGGGGACGAACTGGCCCGGCTGGGCGCGGCCCTGGAGACCCTGACCGCCGAGATCGCCGGCGCCCCCGCGCGCGGCCCGGAACTGGAAGCCGCCCTCGCCGCCGCCGAGGACGCGCGCAAGGCCGCCGACGCCGAGGTCGAACGGGTCGCCGGAGCCGTGGCCTCGGTCGAGGCGCGCGTCAACGCCGAGAACGCCCGCAAGCGCGACGCCGAGGCCCGGGTCGACCGGGCAGAGGCGCAGCTGGAGTCGGCCCGGGCCGAGCGCGCGGCGCTGGGCCCGTTGCAGACGCCCGAGATCGAGGCGGCGACGGCGACGCTGGCGACGGCCCAGGCCGAACTGGCGGCGGCGCGGGCGGCCGTGGAGACGGCGGAAACCGAGCGCGGCGACCGGGCCCGGGCCGAGGCCGAGGCGCGCACGGCGGCGCGCGCGGCCGAGGACCGGCTGGGCCGGCTGCAGACCGAGGCGCGGGGACTGGCGCAGCTGCTGGTGCAGGGAAAGCGGGAATATCCGCCGGCGCTGGACGGCGTGCAGGCCGACAAGGGCTATGAGGCCGCGCTGGCGGCGGCGCTGGGGGACGATCTGGACGCGGCGCTGGACGCGCGGGCGGCGGCGTACTGGGCCGGGGCCGGCGTCCCCTCCCCGTCATGGCCAGAGGGCGTCAAGCCGCTGGCGGACCATGTTTCGGCGCCGGCTCAGCTGGCGGCGCGGCTGGCCCACTGCGGGGTGGCGTCGGCGGGGGACATCGAGCGGCTGGCGAAATCCCTGCCGGTCGGCGCGCGGCTGGTGACCCGCGAGGGCGACCTGTGGCGCTGGGACGGCTTCGTGCAGCGCGCCGCGGCGCCGCGTCCGGCCGCCGTGCGTCTGGCGCAACGGTCACGGCTGGCGGAGCTGGAGGCCGAGATCGACACGGGCCGACCGGCGCTGGACGCGGCCCAAGCCGCGCAGAAGGCGGCGACCGAGGCCTTCCGGGCGTCGGAGGAGGCGGTGAAGACGGCCCGCGCGGCGCCCTTCCCGCTGGACAAGGCCGTCACGGCGGCGCGCGACCGGGTCGAGGCCCTGGGCCGCGAACAGGCGCGCAAGGAGGCGCGGGCCCAGGCGCTGGACGAGACGATCGCGCGGCTGACGACCGAGGTCGAGGCGGCGCAGGCGGCCCTGGCGGAGGCGCAGGGAGACGACGCGCCGTCGGAGACCCTCGACGGCCTGCGCGCCGAACTGACGGCGGCCCGAACGGCGGCGGACGCAGCACGCGGCGCGGCGGCCACGGCGCGGGTCGAACGCGACGCCGAGGCGCGCGAGGTGGCGGGGCGTCAGGCGCGTCTGGACGGCCTGACCCGCGAACGCGACGGCTGGTCCGCGCGGGCGAAGGATTCCACGGCCCGCATCGCCGCGCTGAAAAAGGACGCGGAAAAGGCGGCGCAGCGGCTGAAGCAGGCGGCGGACGCGCCGGAACAACTGGCGGCGCAGCGCTCATCCCTGCTGGACGCCCTGACCGCCGCCGAGACCCGGCGCAAGGCGGCGGGCGACGCCCTCGCCACGGCCGAGGGCGCGGCCGGCGAGGCCGACCGGGCGGCGCGGGCGGCCGAAAGCGCGGCCTCGACGGCGCGAGAGGCGCGGGCCGGGCTGGCGGCGCGGGCGGAGGCGGCGGCCGAACGGCTGGCCGAGACCGAGACCAACCTGCGCGAGACGGCCCAGATGTCGCCGGAAGAACTGGGCCAGAAGCTGACCGACGACGCCATCGCCCGTCCGCCCGACGCCGCCGGGGCCGAGAGCCTGCTGTACGGTCTGGAGCGCGAGCGCGAAGCCCTGGGCGCGGTCAATCTGCTGGCCGAGGACGAGGCGCTCGAATACGGCGACCGGCTCAACACCATGAAGGTCGAGCGGTCGGACCTGACCTCCGCCATCGCCAGGCTGCGCGACGGCATCGATGAACTGAACGCCGAGGGCCGCGAGCGTCTGGTGGCCGCCTTCGACATCATCAACGACAATTTCAAGAGCCTGTTCGAAGCCCTGTTCGGCGGCGGCCAGGCCGAGCTGAAACTGGTCGAGAGCGACGATCCGCTGGAAGCCGGTCTGGAAATCTACGCCTGCCCGCCCGGCAAGCGTCTGGCCGTCATGAGCCTGATGTCGGGCGGCGAACAGGCCCTGACGGCGGCGGCCCTGATCTTCGCCGTCTTCCTCGCCAATCCGGCCCCGGTCTGCGTGCTGGACGAGGTCGACGCCCCGCTGGACGACGCCAACGTCGACCGCTTCTGCCGCATGCTCGACGAGATGCGCAAACGCACCGACACCCGTTTCATCGTCATCACCCATAACCCGGTGACCATGAGCCGGATGGACCGGCTGTACGGCGTGACCATGCCCGAGCGGGGGGTGAGCCAGCTGGTCAGCGTGGATCTCACGCAGGCGGAAGAGATCGTGACCGCCTGATCCAAATTCCGCTCATCCCGGCGAAAGCCGGGACCCAGTTCTGTACAGCCTGACGCCGGCGTTTCAGGACTGCCGATCGCAGACTTCCGGAACCGCCTCATCACGCAAAGGACTGGGTCCCGGCTTTCGCCGGGATGAGCGGATTATCGGGATGAGCCCAGCAGTTCGGTGCGGACGAACCAGCCGAAGATGGCCGGCCCCTCGATGACGTAGCGGCGGAACATGCGGCGGGGCTGGCTCAGCAGGCGGTGCAGCCATTCCAGCGACAGCCGCTGGAAGATGCGCGGCGCGCGTTGCTGGCGGCCGGTCAGGAAGTCGACCGAGGCGCCGACGCACAGGGTCACGCCGGTGCGGCGGCCCGCCGCGCGCAGCGCGTGGGCGAACAGCTCCTGTTTGGGGAAGGAGACGCAGGCCAGCAGGACGTCCCACTCCGCGTGGGCGGCATGGCCGACGGCGGCGCGCCAGCCGAGCGTGCCGGGAACCAGCATGGGCGCCTCGAGGAATTTCAGCGTCTGGCGCGGATAGCGGGCCGCCAGATCGTCGAAGGCGGCGCGGTCGGGGCCGAAGACGGCGATGGTCAGGCCCTCGGCGGCCGGAGAGGCCAGCAGGTCGGCGGTCAGGTCGGATCCCGGATAGACCGGCAGGCGCACGCCCCGCAGCCGGGCCAGATGGGCGAGGATGCGGCTGTCGCAGACCTTCAGCCCGGCGCCCTCATACACGTCGCGGGGAACACGGCCGTCCATCAGCTTGATGACGTGGTCCACATTGGGCGTGACGACATAGCCATAGGCGTCGCGCGCCATGCCGAGGACGCGGTCCAGCATCGCGGACCGGTCGCCGCCGGCGAAATCGAGCGTCATGAAGCGCGTCATGGTCGACAGCCTAGTCGCATCCCGGTCAACGCGCGGTTACGATGGGACATGAAAACGCGCCTGCACGCCGTCGTCCTGACCGCCGCCCTGCTGGCCGCGCCCGCCTGCGCCCAGCCGCCGGCGCCGCAGCCCGAGGGGCACCGCCTCGTCCTGACCGGCGTGGGCCGGTTTGCGGTGCTGGCGGACCTGTCGACCATCTCGCGGCAGGGCGGCCGTGTGCGGATGCGCAGCCTGCAGGTCACGGAAGAGGATTTCACGGCCGGCGGCCAGCCCTGGTGGGGCGGCTGGTCATGGTGGACTTTCGACTGCGCGGCCAGAACCGCCGACCGGCTGGACTTCGCCGCGGTGCGCGAGGGCGGGGCCGAGGGGCCCGCGACGCCGGATCCGGCCCAGGCCTATGCCGCCGCGCCCGGCGGAGACGCAGCGGAACTGCTGGCGGTCGCCTGCGATCCTGCCTCCGCAGGCGAGGCCGACGCCGACAATCTGGCAGATGCGGTGCGGGTGGGGCGCGCGGCTCTGGCCGCGAACTAGGCCGCCGCCTCGACCATATCGGCCAAGGCCCGCGTCGCGTCCGGCAGGGCGGCTGACCGTGCGCCCGTACTCATCGCCGCCAGACGGGCCGGATCGGACAGCAGGGGCGCCAAGGCCGCCGTCAGGGCCTGAACCGTCACCTCGTCCTCCAGCATCACCTCGGCCCCGCCGGCCTCGGCCAGGCTGAGGGCGTTGAAGCGCTGGTGGTCGTCCATGGCGATCTTCAGCGGGATCAGCAGTGACGGCACGGCGGCCACGGCCAGCTCGGAACAGGTCGAGGCCCCCGCCCGGCCGATGACCAGATGCGCCGCCGACAGACGCCGGGCCATGTCGCGGAAGAAGGGCGCGACCTCGGCGGCGACACCGGCCTCGAGATAGATCTGCTGCGCGGCTTCCAGCGTCTCGGCCCGCGATTGCTGCTGCACCTTCAGCCGGGCGCGGATCGCCTCGGGCAGGGCCGCCAGGGCGCGGGGGGCGGTCTCGGCGAGGATGCGGGCGCCCTGACTGCCGCCGGTGACCAGCACATGGATCGGGCCGTCCGGCGAGGGCGGGCTCCAGACGCGGTCGTACAGGGCGCGGATATCCGGCCGCACCGGATTGCCGACCAGCGACACGCGCGCGCCCAGCCCCTGCGGCACCTTCTGCAGATCGGGGAAGGACGACGCCACCGCCCCGACATAGGGCGCCAGCCAGCGGTTGGTGCGGCCCAGCACGGCATTCTGTTCGTGCAGCAGGGTCGGCCGCCGCTGGCTGAGCGCGGCGATAAGGGCCGGCGCCGACGGATAGCCGCCGAAGCCGACGACCACGGCCGCGTCGAGACGATTCAGCGCCTTGCGGGCCTTGAGCACGCCGCGCGCGATGGCGACCCCGGCCTTGGCCATGCCGATCGGTCCGCGCCCGGTGGCGGCGTCGAGGGCGATCCGCTCCTCGGCGGGGAAGGTGTGGGCATAGGCCTCGCCGCGATGGTCGGTGGCCAGGACGATGCGCCAGCCGCGCGCCTGAAGCTCTCGCGACAGGGCCTCGGCGGGGAACATATGGCCGCCGGTGCCTCCGGCGGCGACGACGCAGACTCTGGACATCGGAAACCTACGGCAAAATCCGCCGGCCCTGCGGCAGGCTGGCCCCCGGCTCGTAGGCGCCGGGGCGGCGGCGGGTCAAGGCCAGGGCCAGGCCCATGGTCAGCCCCATGGCCAGCATCGACGAGCCGCCATAGCTGATGAAGGGCAGGGTCATCCCCTTGGTCGGGATCAGGTTCAGGTTCACCGCGATGTTGATGCAGGCCTGCAGTCCGATCAGCATGAACAGGCCGGCCGCCGCCGTCTGATCGAACGGGTCGGTCAGTTTCATGGCCCGGCGCATGCCGCGGACGACGATGAAGGCGTACAGGCCGATCATGGCCAGCGACAGGACCAGGCCGAACTCCTCGGCGCCGACGGAATAGATGAAGTCGGTGTGCAGGTCGGGCACCGAACGTTTCATCACCCCCTCGCCGACGCCGCGCCCGACCAGGCCTCCGGCGCGGATGGCCTCGGAGGCGCGGTCGATCTGGTGGGTGTCGGTGGTCTCGGGCGAGAGGAAGCGGCTGAGACGGTCGCGCATGTGGCTGAAGGCGAAATACAGGCCCACCACCCCCGCCATGCCGGCGGCGGCGAGGGCGGCGACCCATTTCAGGGGCACGCCCGCCATGAAGAAGACCGCCATGAAGGTGGTGGTGATCAGCAGGGTCTGGCCGATGTCTGGCTGGATCAGCAGCAGGCCCACGGTCAGGGCCCAGGCCCCNGCCATGAAGGTGGTGGTGATCAGCAGGGTCTGGCCGATGTCTGGCTGGATCAGCAGCAGGCCCACGGTCAGGGCCCAGGCCCCGAAGGCGATGCTGACGCCGGGCACCCCCTGCCCCTTCTGCGCCTCCGAGAACATCCAGGCGGCGAAGACGATGAGGCTGGGCTTGGCGAACTCGGACGGCTGCAGGCTGAAAGGCCCCAGATTGACCCAGCGCGCCGCCCCCTTCACCTCATTGCCGATGAATGGCAGGGCGGCCATGACGACGATGGCCCCCAGCAGGGCCAGCAGGGCGATGCGCCGCACGCCGCGCGGCGACAGCAGGGACGCCAGCAGCATCATCACCGTCCCGCCCGCCGCCCAGACGATCATCCGCCAGGAATAGTGGAAGGGATCGCTGATCGACTGATCCGCCAGAATGGCCGCCGGGCTGGAGGCGAAGCTCAGCGACACGCCCAACGCCACCAGCGTCAGGGCCGCGGCCAGCAGGCCGCGATCGACGGTCCAGAACCATTTGGCGATCGGGCTCTGGTCGTTGCGCGAGAAGGCGGGGCTGTAGTCGGTCATGACGCGCTGGCCGGTGTGGCGCCGAGGGCGAGGACGGCGGCGCGGAAGGCCTCGCCCCGCGCCTCGAAGTCCGGATACTGGTCGAAGCTGGCGGCGGCGGGCGACAGCAGCACCACCTCTTCGCGGCCGGTCGCGGCGGCGGCTTCGGCGGCGGCTTTCACGGCGCTGGCCATGTCGCCGCTGATCCGGTGCGGCGTCTCTCCCAGCCGGGCGGCGAACGGCCCCGCCGCCTCGCCGATCAGGAAGGCCTCGACGACGCGCGGGAAGAGGTCCTCCAGATCGTCGATCCCGCCCGCCTTGGCCCGCCCGCCGGCGATCCAGAAACTGCGTTCATAGCTGGCCAGCGCCTGCCGCGCGGCGTCGGCGTTGGTGGCCTTGGAGTCGTTGATGAAGCGGACGCGGCCGAGGCGAGCGACTTCTTCCATGCGATGAGCGAGGCCGGGGAAGGTCATCAGGCCTTCGACGGCGGCGGCGTGGCTCACGCCCAGCGCGCGCGCGGCGGCCCAGGCGAAGGCGGCGTTCTGGGCGTTGTGGCGGCCGGGCAGAGAACGGGCGTTCGACAGGCTGACGTCCGCTTCACGCCTTACGCTCAAGACCCCGTCGGCCGCCAGAATCCCTTCTCCCCTCGGGGGAGAAGGTGGGCGGCGGAGCGGCTCGGATGAGGGGGCTTGCGCCGCCTGCCCGGCGCCAGCCTGTGCGTGTGGGGCAGACCCCTCATCCGCCTCGCTCCGCGAGACACCTTCTCCCCCCAGGGGAGAAGGGAGGGTGCTGACCGTCGTGACGCGACGCCCGTTCTCCGCGAGGTCCGCCGCGATCGCCCGCCCCCATTTCTCATCCACGCCGACCAGCGCCAGCCCGTCGGCCCCCTGCGCCTGGAAGATCCGCGCCTTGGCCGCGACATAGCCCGCCATGCCCCCATGCCGATCCAGATGATCGGGGCTGACGTTGGTCAGGATCGCCACGTCCGGCGCGAAACCGGTCGTCAGATCCAGCTGGTAGCTCGACACCTCGATCACATAGACCGCGCCCGATGTCGGCGCCGGCAGCGCCAGCACGCCGATGCCGATGTTGCCGCCGACGTGGACCGTCAGCCCCGCCTGTTTCAGCACCCAGCCGATCAGGGCCGTGGTCGTGGACTTGCCGTTGGTCCCGGTGATGGCCACGATCTTCGGACGGTCGCTCTCCGGCAGGGCCGCGATCGCGCGGGCGAACAGTTCGATGTCGCCGATCACTTCGACACCCGCGGCCTTCGCCTTGCCGACGGTCCAGTGCGGCTCGGGATGGTTCAGGGGCGCGCCCGGCGACAGCACCAGGGCGGCGAAGCCCGACCAGTCGGCGCCGGTCAGGTCCTCGACGGCGAAGCCTTCGGCCTCGGCCTGCATGCGGCTGGAGACGCTGTCGTCCCACAGCACCGGCAGGGCCCCGCCGGCCTTCAGGGCGCGGGCGGCCGTCAGTCCCGACCGTCCCAGGCCGAAGACCGCGATGCGCCGCCCTTCGAAACCGGGGACGGGGATCATGGCAAAAGCTCCGTCATCCTCGGGCTTGACCCGAGGATCAGATGTTCCGCAGGCGCCGCGCCAGGGCGGTGCGAACTCACCAGCGATCGCGCGCGCGTACGGTCCGGCCCTCGGGTCAAGCCCGAGGGTGACGGTCTGTTTGATGAGGCCGGCTTCACCGCAGCTTCAGGGTGGCGAGGCCGAGCAGCGCCAGCATGGCCGAGACGATCCAGAAGCGGATCACCACGGTCGATTCCGGCCAGCCCATCTTCTCGAAATGGTGGTGGATCGGGGCCATCAGGAAGATGCGCTTCTTCGTGGCCTTGAAATAGGCGACCTGGATCATGACCGAGGCGGCCTCGATCACGAACAGGCCGCCGACGATGCCCAGCACCAGTTCGTGCTTGGTCGCCACCGCGATGGCGCCGAGCGCGCCGCCGAGGGCCAGCGACCCGGTGTCGCCCATGAAGATCTTGGCCGGGGGGGCGTTGTACCAGAGGAAGCCCGTGCCCCCGCCGATGATGGCGGCGAGGAAGATGGCCAGCTCGCCGGCGCCCGGGACGTGGTGGATGCCGAGATAGCTCGAGAAGATGAAATTGCCGGCCAGATAGGCGATGATGCCGAAGGCGGCGGAGGCCATCATTACCGGCACGATGGCGAGGCCGTCGAGGCCGTCGGTCAGGTTCACCGCGTTCGAGAACCCGACGATCGTGAAGGCGGCGAAGGCGACATAGAACCAGCCGACGTTGAGCAGAACGGCCTTGAAGAAGGGGAAGGCGATCGACGTCTCGAGGTTCGGGGATGTCGGCGACGCCTTCATCCAAAGCACCGTCAGCACGCCGGCGACCAGCGAGACGGCGACCTGGGCCAGCAGCTTCTGCTTCGAGGTCAGCCCCGCCGAGGTCTGTTTCGAGACCTTGGCGTAGTCGTCGATGAAGCCCAGCACGCCGAAGGCCGCGGTGACGAGGCTCACGATCCAGATGTAGGGATTGGTCAGGTCGCCCCACAGCAGCACCGCCACCGCGATGCCCGCCAGGATCATCAAACCGCCCATGGTGGGGGTCCCGACCTTGGACAGGTGCGAGACCGGGCCGTCCGAGCGGATCGGCTGGCCCTTGCCCTGTTTGAGCCGCATCCAAGCGATGAACCGGCTGCCCATGGCGACCGAGACGATCATGGCCGTGGCCATGGCCAGGGCCACCCGCACGGTCTGGTACTGGACCAGGTTCAGCAGCGGATAATCCTGGGCGATGTCGGCATAGTGGAGATACAGCAGGTAAAACATCAGCCAGCCCCTCCCAGAGCAGCAAGGGCCCGGGCGACCAGTGACGCCTTCGACCCGTTCGATCCCTTGACCATGACCACGTCGCCGGGCGCAACCAGAGCCGCGGCCTCGGCGGCCAGTTCGGCGGCGGTCTCGCGCCACAGGCCCCGACGGGCGGGCGGCAGGACGTCGTGCAGCCGCTTCATCTCCGGCCCGGCGGTGTGGACCAGATCCAGCGCGGCGGCGTCGATGGCCGCGGCCAGACCTTCGTGGAGGACGCGCGACTGGTCGCCCAGCTCCAGCATATCGCTCAGGACGACCACCCGCCGCCCGCCCGCTGACACCGGCCTGGCGCCGAGGCTGCGGAAGCCCGCGGCCATGGACAGCGGATTGGCGTTGTAGCTCTCGTCGATCAGGGTGAAGGCCCCGCCGGGCGCGGCCACGACCGTTGTCTGGCCCCGGCCCGCCAGCGGCTGGAAATCCGCCAGCGCGCTCAGCGCCGTCTCCAGCGGCACGTCGAGGGCGTCGAGCATCAACAGGACGCACAGGCTGTTGAGGCCCCAGTGGAAGCCGGACTGGCCGAGCGCGAAGTCGACCGTCTTGCCGAACATTTCGGCCTTCACCCGCGCGCCTTGCGGCAGGGGCTCGAAATCGATCAGCCGGGCGTCGTGGCCGGCGCCGGTCCCGAAGGTGACGCGCCGGGCCCCGGCCTTGCGCGCGGCCGCGTCCAGCAGGACGGAAAACGCCGTGTCGCCGTTCAGCACCGCCACGCCGTCGGGGGCCAGGCCTTCGAAGATCGCCGCCTTCTCGGCCGCCACCCCGGCCTCGCCGTCGGCGAAGGCCTCGATGTGAACCGGGCCGATGGTGGTGACGCAGGCGGCGTGGGGCCGGACCATCCTCGACAGGGGCGCGATCTCGCCCGGCGCGTTCATGCCGATCTCGAACACCGCCCGCTCGGTCGAGCGCGGCATCCGGGCCAGGGTCAGGGGCACGCCGATGTGGTTGTTGTAGCTCTTGATCGAGGCGTGGGCCGGGCCGGCCAGGTCGAGCCCCGCCTTGACCGCCTGGGTCACGCTGGTCTTGCCGACCGAGCCGGTGACCGCCCCGCGCCGGACCCGCGCGCTGCGCTCGCGCGCGGCGACGCCCAGGGCTTCCAGGGCCCGCAGGGTGTCGGCGGTGACGACGGACGGTCCGCCCTCGACCGGGTGTTCGGTGATCGCGCCGGCCGCGCCGGCGGCGAAGGCGGCGGCGGCGAACTCATGCCCGTCGCGCGCGCCCTTCAGGGCCAGGAACAGGTCGCCGGGCACGATCTCGCGGCTGTTGTAGGTGATGCCGGTCGCCTCGAAGGCGACCCCGGACAGGCGGCCGCCCGTCGCGGCTTCAATTTCGGCGGAGGTCCAGAGCGGAGCGGTGTCAGGCATGGAGGCGAAGGGCTTCGGCGGCGACGGTTGCGTCATCGAACGGATGAGTCGTCCCGCCGANATTTCGGCGGAGGTCCAGAGCGGAGCGGTGTCAGGCATGGAGGCGAAGGGCTTCGGCGGCGACGGTTGCGTCATCGAAGGGATGAGTCGTCCCGCCGATGATCTGTCCCTGCTCATGCCCTTTTCCGGCGATGACCACCACATCTCCGTCGCCCATCATCGCGATGGCCTGTTGAATGGCGGCGCGGCGGTCGCCGGTCTCCCGCGCGGACGGGCAGCCCTCGCGCACGGCGCGGCGGATGGCGGCCGGGTCCTCGGAGCGGGGATTGTCGTCGGTGACGATGGCCACGTCGGCCAGACGGCCCGCGATCTCGCCCATCAGCGGCCGCTTGCCCTTGTCCCGGTCGCCGCCGGCGCCGAACACCACGATCAGCCGGCCCGTCGCATGCGGACGCAGCGCCTTCAGCACGGTCTCCAGCCCGTCGGGCGTATGGGCGTAGTCGACATAGACCTCGCCCTTTCCGGAACCGGGAATGCGCTGCAGCCGGCCCTGGGCGCCGGTGATCTTCTCCAGCCCCGCCAGCACCCGCTCGGGCGTCTCGCCAGCGGCGATGCAAAGGCCGGCGGCGACGAGGGCGTTCGAGGCCTGGAAGGCCCCGGCCAGCGGCAGCAGCACCTCGTGCATCGTCCCGCGCGCGTCAATGGTCAGGCGCTGGCCCTCCGGCGTGGCCCGACGGGCGACCAGCGACAGGTCCCGCCCGCGCTCGCCCACGCCCATGACGCCGAGGCCCGACATGATCGAGGCGGCGGCGAAGCTGGAATAGGCGTCGCTGTCCGCGTTCAGCACGGCGGTCCGGCCGCGCGGCAGCAGGGTCTCGAACAGGCGCAGCTTGGCGGCGCGATAGGCCTCCATGTCGCCGTGATAGTCGAGATGGTCCTGGCTCAGATTGGTGAAGGCCGCGGCCTTCAGCGACACCCCGTCCAGACGCCGCTGGTCGATGCCGTGCGACGACGCCTCCAGCGCCAGATGGGTCACGCCCCCGGCGGCCAGATCGGCCAGCATGCGGGCGGCGTCGGCGGCGTCGGGACTGGTCAGGCCGGGGCCCGTCAACGCCCGGTTAACGTTACCTGATTGGGCCAAAACCCCAAGCGTCCCCATGCTCGCGGCATGGAGGCCCATGGAGGCCCAGATCTGGCGGCAGAAGGCGGCGACCGAGGTCTTGCCGTTGGTCCCCGTCACGGCGACGCAGGTGGCCGGCTGGGCGCCGTAGAAGCTGCGCGCGGCGATGGCGTAGGCGCGGCGCACGTCGCCCGAGGTGACCAGCACCGGCGCCATGGCCGCGTCGGTGTCGGCCGGCGCCAGCACGGCGGCGGCGCCCTGCGACAGGGCCTGCGGGATGAAGGCCCGGCCGTCGGCGGCGCTGCCCGGCAGGGCCACGAACAGCGAGCCCGGCGCGACCTTGCGGCTGTCGGCCGTCACACCGGTGATCACCGGGTCCGAGGCCACGTCGCGGCGCAGCAGCTCCGACAGTTTGACGGGGGACGGGACGGCGCTCATCGGCCGTCGCCTTCCAGATCCTCGAAGGCGGGGATCTTGTCGCCGACAGCGGTGCGATACGGGTCGGCGCGGCGCTGCACGTTCAGGAAGGGCGCGATCCGGTCGGCGATGCGGCCCACGGCCGGGGCGGCCACGAAGCCCCCGGTGCGCGGATAGGTTTGCGGCTCGTCGATCAGGACGAGGATCTGGTAGCGGCGCGCGTTCACCGGACCATCCGCCGGGAAGACGCCGGCGAAGGTGCCGACCGCGTGGGCGGTGGAATAGCGGCCGTTGACGGACTTGTTGGCCGAGCCCGTCTTGCCGCCGACGCGCAGGCCGGGCGCCTCGGCCCGGCCGCCCGAACCGCGCACCACATTGCGGCGCATCAGGTCCAGCATGGTCAGGGAGGTCTCGGGCGAGATCACCTGCCGCGCCTGCACATCGGGCCGCCCGCCCTTGCGCAGGGTCAGCGGAATATAGCGCCCGCCGTTGGTCAGGGCCTGCATCGCCGCCGCCATCTGCAGCGGCGTGATCGAGATGCCGTAGCCGAACGACAGCGAGGCCAGGGTCGAGTCCGACCATTCGCGCGGAATGATCGGGGTCTCGGAGGCGATCTCGAACGGCGCCCGCGACATCAGGCCGAAGCGCTGGAAATAGTCGCGCATGACGCGCGGCCCCATCTCGGTCGACAGGCGCGAGGTGCCGATGTTGGACGAGTGCAGATAGACCTCCTCCAGCGTCAGCACCTTGTTGGTGGCGTGGAAGTCGGTGATCCGCCGGTTGCCGATCTGCAGCGCCTCCGAGGCGTCCAGCAGGGTGTTCATGTCGGCCCGGCCGGTGTCGATGGCGGCGGCGACGGTGAAGGTCTTGAACACCGAGCCCATCTCATAGGTCGCGGCCGAGGCGAGGTTGCGCGAGTTCGCCCCCGGCCAGCTGGCCATGCCCAGGACCTCTCCGGTCTGGACGTCGGTGATGATGCCCACCGCGCCCTTGGCCCGGGTCTCGGCGGCGGCGGCGGCCAGCTCGTTCTCGAGAATGCCCTGGATGCGCAGGTCGATGGAGACCTGGAAGGTCTCGCCGCGCGCGCCGGCGGCGCGGATCTCGTCGTTGAAGGCGCGTTCGGCGGCGGACAGGCCGACCCCGCCGGTGTCGACATTGCCCACGACATGGCGCGCCGATTCGCCCAGCGGATAGACCCGCACGTCCTCGGGCTCGAAGCCGATCCCGCCAAGGGCCAGGGCGTGGACCGCCACCTTCTCCTGCGGCGTCAGGCGGTTGATGACCAGCAGGCGCCGGTCGCCATTCAGCACGCGGTTCAGCTTGGCCATCGAGACCCGCGGCAGGGCGCGCTTGATCTGGATCGCCGCCGCCTTGCGGTCCCACACCTCGCGCGGATCGATATAGAGGCCGTAGTGGGTGATGTTGGTGGCCAGCAGGGCGCCGTTGCGGTCGACCATGTCGGCGCGGACCACCGCATTGGGATGGACCGCCGACCCCGCCCCGCCCTTCGGCGTCAGCAGGGCCGCATGTGCGGCGCCCACGGCCAGACAGACGAACACCGCCGAGAACAGCGACAGGATGACGAAGATGCGGACCCGCGTGTCTTCCTCCGGCCGGGCGTCGGCGCGGGCGCGGCCGAACGAATGCTCGACCCACCACATGGCCTCGGCCAGCCAGCGCCACGAGGGCCTGTAGCGCCGCCCGTCGTAGGCGGGGGACCGGTCGGCGGCGAAGGGATCGTGCGCGCTCATTGCGCGGGCTCCGCGACCGGCGCGGCGGGGGCCGCGGCTTCGACGGGCGGCGCGGCGGCCGGAGCGGGCGGCGGCGCGGGCACGGCCGTCAGCGTCGACAGACTGGCCTCGGTCGCCTGGCGATGAACATCGACGGGCCCCAGACCCGCGCCGCGCGACAGGGCCTCCAGCCGGCCCGGCTGTTCCAGGCGGGCGACCTCTGCACGCAGCAGGCGGACGCGCTGGCCGTTGTCGGTGATCTGGCGTTCCAGATCGGTGATCCGGGCGCTCTCGCGGGCCGCCGCGGCCTTGGCCAGATAGACCGAGAAGACCATGGCCGCGACCAGCATGACGCCGATGATCTCGACCCAGCGCACGCCGCGGATTTTCCACGCATACAGCCGGTTCAGGGTGGCGACGGCCGGGCTCATGCGGCGATCCTCCCCCAGGGCGCGGCGTCGGTGCGCACGGCGGCGCGCAATTTGGCCGACCGGGCGCGCGGGTTCGACCCCAGCTCCGCCTGGCCCGCCTCGCGGGCGCCCTTGAACGACAGGGTGAAGCTCGGCTTGCGGGTCTCGATGGCGACCGGGGCGTGGCGCGAACCGCCGGGGGCGTTGCCGGTGCGCTCGGTCAGGAAGGCCTTGACGATGCGGTCCTCCAGCGAATGGAAGGTGACCACGACCAGGCGCCCGCCCGGCGCCAGCGTCGCCTCGGCCGCCTCCAGCCCGGCGCGCAGTTCGCCCAGCTCGTCATTGACGGCGATGCGCAGCGCCTGGAACACGCGGGTGGCGGGATGGATGGCCGCGCCGCGCCGGCCGCCCAGCGCCTTCTCGACCACGGCGGCCAGATCCAGCGTCCGCTCGAACGGCTTCTCGACCCGGCGGCGCAGGATGGCGGTGGCGACCCGGCCCGACTGGCGCTCGTCGCCATACAGTTTGAAGATATGGGCCATCGGCCCGTGGTCCCAGGTGTTGACGATGTCGGCGGCGGTCTGGCCCTCGTCCGACATCCGCATGTCCAGCGGCCCGTCGCGCATGAAGGAAAAGCCGCGCTCCGCCTGGTCCAGCTGCATCGACGAAACGCCGATGTCGAACACCACCCCGTCCAGCCTCGCCTCGCCCGATTGCGCGAAGGCGTCGGCCAGGCCCGAGAAGGGGGTGCGGATCAGCCGGAATTTGCCCGGATAGTCATTGGCCACGGCGTCCGCATGCGGCTGCACGGTCGGGTCGCGGTCCAGACCGATCACCGTCGCCCCGGTCGCGAGGATGGCGCGGGTATAGCCGCCGGCGCCGAAGGTGGCGTCGATGATCACGTCGCCGGGACCCGGGGCCAGGGCCTCGATCACTTCATCGAGCAGAACCGGGGCGTGAGGGCTCATGCGCCCTCCCCTTTCACGTCGTCGCCCAGCATGACCTGACGGGCCAGGGCGCGGCGGGCGTCGCGGCGGGCGTTCCAGCGCGCCCGGTCCCAGATCTGGAAGCGCGGGCCCAGGCCGACGATGACCACGTCCTCGCCCAGGCCGGCGTCCTGACACAGGCTTTCCGGCAGGGTGATGCGGCCGCCGCCGTCGTACGAGAGCGGGCGCTGGCCGGCGTAGAAGGTTTCCTCGAGCGCGGTGCGCCGGTCGCTGCCGAACGGCAGGGCCTCGATGCGGGCGACGTATTCGGCCATCAGCTTGTCGCCGCCGGCCTCCAGGCAGTCGGACGCCATGGAGAAGAAGCAGAAGACGCCGTGCTCGGCGCCGTTGTCGGCGGTGCGGAACTCCTGCGGAATCAGCAGGCGTCGCTTTCCGTCCAACTGTTTCTCATAGGTCGAGAGAAACACGCCTGCCCCAAACTCGGATCTCGCGATCCGCCCCTCTGTTCCCCTGAACACCCTCAGAGAGAATGGGATAGCATGGGATCAACTGGGCCTCAATGGGATTAGTTGACGGAGGTTAACCTCGAAGGTGGTTGAAAACGCTGTAACGACCAGAACATACATAGAACATCCAAAGTATAGACAGGCTGTGGACTGATGTTGCGCCGCAATACGGGCCAAGGCGTTAACCGCCGAACGGCGGTCGACTTCTCTATCCCCCTCGCGGATGGCGACGAGGCGCGCCGCTGTTCGCGCCGTGACGGAGGGGCGGCCTCAAGCAGCGAGCGACCGCGTCGCGAGCGATAGGCCCCAACAAGGAGAAAATGTCAGACGGCCTGTAAGCCGGGTTCTGTTCCCGCCGAAGCGGGCGACGATCATTCCTCTGGACCGCCCATTGCTGAACGGTTCTCGCGACCTACCCGGACGCCTCGGGCGATGAACCCTGCGGCCGAAACCGCGCGACGTCCCTATTCGGTCTTGCTCCAGGCGGGGCTTGCCATGCCGTCCCTGTTGCCAGGCACGCGGTGGGCTCTTACCCCACCCTTTCACCCTNCGCGCGACGTCCCTATTCGGTCTTGCTCCAGGCGGGGCTTGCCATGCCGTCCCTGTTGCCAGGCACGCGGTGGGCTCTTACCCCACCCTTTCACCCTTACCGGCCTCGCAAGGCCGGAGGTTTGCTTTCTGTGGCGCTATCCCTCGGGTCGCCCCGGGCGGGAGTTACCCGCCGCCTTTTCACCGTGGAGCCCGGACTTTCCTCGACGCGGGCATAACCCCCGCCGCGACCGCCCGGCCGTCTGACGGGGCTCAATTGCGCCGCCAGCGGATCGGGGTCAATGATCACGTCGTGATCGAAGAAAAGCGCGCGCTGATCTCGAACTGCCTCTTCGTTACGGCCGGCGCAGCTTTGGTGCTCGGGCTCGCGACCGGACTTCCGTTCTGGCCGGTTTTTCTGGTGGGCATGGTTCTCCAGATCGGCGCGATCTGGGTCAGGGCTAGCAGCTGAACTAGCTCAGCACGCCCGTCACGCTCTCCGCCGTGGCCAGCTGCAGCACGCCCATCAGCGTCGCCCGCGTCTCGCCGTCGGCGATGCCGTCCACCTTCGCCGGCCGCCAGTGGCGCTGGAAGGCTTCGACCGTCAGCCGGGTCGCCTCGTCATAGTCGCCGCCCGGCGGCAGGGCGTAGCCGAGCCGGTGCAGGCCGGCGCGCAGAACCACCACGCCCAGACCCTCGTCGCCCACGCCCAGCGGCGGGCCCAGCGCGGCCGTGCGTTCCGGCGCGGGCTCGAACCACAGGCCGTGGCCCACCGAGGCGAGCCGCTTCCACGGGAAGCGCTCGCCGGGATCCTGCTTCCGCTCGGGCGCGAGGTCGGAATGGCCGATGATGCGGGCGTCGGGGATGGTCCAGCGCGTGCGGATGTCGCTGATCAGGCTGATGACCGCGTCGATCTGCGTCTCGGGGAAGTCGCGATAGCCGAACTCATGGCCCGGATTGACGATCTCGACGCCGATGGAGGCGGCGTTGCAGTCGGTCTCGCCCTGCCACGCGCCGGCGCCGGCATGCCAGGCGCGGCGTTCCTCGTGGACGAGGCGCAGGATCGAGCCGTTTTCCTTGACCACATAGTGGGCCGAGACCCTGGCCTCGGGATCCTGCAGCCGGGCGATGGCCTCACGGGCCGTCTTCATCCCGGTATAGTGGAGCACCAGCATGTCGGGCGGGGCCCGGCGGGCGTCGAAATTGGGGGACGGCGCGTCCTTGACCGCCAGCACCGTCAGCGGTCCCGGCCTAGCGTCCGGGCCTCTCCCAGCCATAGGCGACCCAGGCGCCGTCGACCTTGCGGGCCTCGATGACGTCGTCGGCGCGGCGGGCGCGGACGGTGACCTTGCGGCGGGCGCCCATGGCCAGGCCGGCGAAGAAGACCAGCACAGCGGCGAACAGGGCGATCACGGCCACAGCGGCCGCGGTGAAGACGGCCAGCACGGCGCCCACGCGATGCGATCGGCACCGTCTCNATACCGGTGTAGTGCACCACCAGCATGTCGGGCGGGGCCCGGCGGTTGTCGAAATTCGGGGACGGCGCGTCCTTGACGACCAGCACCGTTAGCGGCCCGGCCTCTCCCAGCCGTAGGCGACCCAGGCGCCGTCGACCTTGCGGGCCTCGATGACGTCGTCGGCGCGGCGGGCGCGGACGGTGACCTTGCGGCGGGCGCCCATGGCCAGGCCGGCGAAGAAGACCAGCACGGCGGCGAACAGGGCGATCACGGCCACGGCGGCCGCGGTGAAGACGGCCAGCACCGCGCCCACGGCCATGGCGACAAGGGTGGCCACCAGACCGCCGAGCCACAGGATCGAGGCCAGCAGACCGTTGGCCGGACGGCGGGCTGCAGCGCCGGAACCGGGGCCGAAGATCAGACGGTCGGACTGGGTCATGACTTCACCTTCACAGACGCTGTGTACAACGCCGAACACCCAATGTCGGTCCGCGAGGGTGAACGGTCAATGACCGGCCCCTTCACAGGAGAGTGTTCCGCGCGCCCTACCAGGGCTGATCCGCCAGCACGGACGCGCCCGAGGCCCGGGCGCGGTCGGTCTGGATGCGGCGAACCGTCGCCTCCGCCGCCGGGTCGTTCATGACCCCGCCGATGCCGACCAGGACCTGCGCTGCCTCGCCCGAGACGCCGAACATCTCGGCCAGGGCCTCGAACGGCGATTCCGGCGTCGGATAGCGTTTGAAGCGCACGGACTCGTCCGCCGGAATGCGCGCCAGTTCGCGCGCCTTGGCGATCGCTTCCTCGAGGCCGCCCAGCTGGTCGACCAGACCCAGGGTCCGGGCCTGGGCGCCGGTCCAGACGCGGCCGCGGGCGATCTCGCGCACCCGGGCGGGCGGCAGGCGGCGGCCGGTCGCGACGCGGGTGATGAACTCTTCGTAGGTCCGGTCGATCTGGGCCGAGAAGGCGGCCCGTTGCGCCGGCGTGAAGTCCTGCGACGGCGAGAAGGCGTCGGCGTATTCGCCGCCGACCGACAGGTTGCGCATGTCCACGCCGAAGCGGCCCAGGGCGTCGGCCAGCACGAATTTGCCGCCGAACACGCCGATCGATCCGGTCAGGGTCGAGGGCTGGGCCACGATCCAGTTGGCTTCGGAGCTGATCCAGTAGCCGCCGGACGCGGCATAGTCGCCCATCGACACCACCACCGGCTTGCCCGCCGCCCTGGCCGCGCGCACGGCGGCGAGGATCTGCTCCGACGCCTCGGGCGAACCGCCGGGCGAGGAGACGCGGAAGACGATGGCCTTGACCGCCTTGTCCTCGATGGCGTCGTAGAGAGCCTCGGCCAGATCGTCCGACTGGATCGAGGAGCCGCCGCCGAACGGCTCGCCGCCGCCCGTGCCGGTGTTGATCGCGCCCTCGCCGCCGACGATGGCGATGGCGTTCCGGCCCGAGCCCGCCCGTTCGCCCTTCGCCGAGGCGTAGTCGGAGAATTCGATGATCTCGGCCCCGCGTCCGGCGCGGCGTCGGGCCTCGGCCTCGGCCTCCTCGACCTGTCCGATCTTGTCGATCAGCCGGCGCTGGCGCGCCTCGGCCGACGACCAGGGGCCCGCCTCGATGGCCGCCCGCAGCGCCTGCGGGGTCAGCTTCCGGTCCTGCGCCGCATTGGCGATGGCGGAAACATAGATCGACGTCATCCACGCCGTCATCGCCTCGCGGTGGGCCGGGGTGTAGTCGCTCTCGGTGAATTCGTTGACGGCGTTCTTGTATTCGTAGCGCTGCTCGAACTGGGGCGTGACGCCGTATTTGTCGAAGGCCCGGCCCAGGAATACGCCGTCGGACGAGAAGCCCGCCAGCTGGAAGCTGGCCGTGTTCTGCATCCACAGTTCCGACGCCGAGGCGCCGACCATATAGCTCGAGATGGCCGTGCCGACCGGCTGGAAACCCTGGCTGTGGGCGATGACGACCTTGCCCGAGCGGCGGAAGCGGCGAACCGCCTGACGGATTTCATCGGCCGCCGCGGGCGTGATCCCGCCCTCCGGCAGGCGGATCAGCAGCGCCTTGACCCGGTTGTCGGTCTCGGCCTGGGCCAGCACGTCCACGATCTGCAGCGTCGACAGGCCGCCGCCGAAGACGGCGAAGGGGTTGGTCGGCGTCTGGTCCGTGATCCCCTCACGCAGGTCCAGTTCCAGCACCGAGTTGGCGGGCGTCGGCTCCTTCGACGAGGCCGAACTGATCGCCACGGTGATCAGGATGAAGGGCACGACGATCAGGAACAGGAAAAGCCCGGCGAAGACGCCCAGCACGGTCAGGAAGAACTGCTTCATGGAAGGGGACGTGGTCCGGGGCGCGGGCCGGGTCCTGGCCGCGATCTGACCATAGGGCGGCGAACCTCGCCGTCAAATGAACGTCGCGTAACGGGCGAGCCGCGCCGCAGCATCGATGGTGCAGCGCAACGAGAACGATTGATGGCGGGGGTCCGACCCCTTATATGAGCGATCTGCGAGCGGGGGCCTATCGCCCCGCGTCACTTCCGGACCGCACTCCCCATGCTGGTCACCCTGATGAAGGCCAAGCTGCACCGCGCGACGGTGACCCAGGCCGACCTCGACTATGAAGGCTCGATCGCCATCGACGCCGACCTGCTGGACGCCGCAGGCATATTTCCGCACGAGCAGGTCGATGTGCTGAACATCACCAACGGGGCGCGCTTCACCACCTACGCCATCGAGGCGCCGCGCGGTTCGAAGGTCATCGGCGTCAACGGGGCCGCCGCCCGGCTGGTGCAGAAGCACGACAAGGTCATCATCGTCACCTACGGCCAGCTGCCGCAGGAAGAAGCGCGCCAGTGGTCGCCGACCGTGGTGCTGCTCGACGACCGCAACGAGATCAAGCGCGCGGCTTGACGGCGGCGCGCGCCGGGCCTTCCCTTCCCTGTCTACAGGGAGGACGGTCGATGGCGCGCACGATCCAGACACTGCAGTGGGCCCTGCTCGGGCTCTATGTCGTCGCCGGCGCCGGGGCCCTGATGCTGGCCACGCCCGCGGGCCTGCGCGCGCTGGGCCTCACGGACGGCATGGTGTCCTTCCTGCCGGCCACAATCCTCGGTCTGCCGTGGAGCCTGCCGCTGTTCGTCATGGACGACGGCCCGGTCACCGCGCTGGCGGTGCTGGGCATCTGCTACGGCCTGAACGTCGGCGTCGGCCTGATGCTGGTGCGTTCGCGGTAGCCTTGTCATCCCGGACGCCGCGAACCGGCGATCCGGGACGACAAGCGTCTTATCGCACCAGGTCGTAGACGCCGGTGATGTCGATCCGCACCGTCAACTGGCCGGCGGCGACGGGCGTCGAGCCCGAGTCCTGGGCCATTTCGGCGCGGGCGTATTGCAGCATCGGCTGCGGCTGGGGCGAATAGCCGCCGCCTTCCGACAGCGAACGGATGCCGCCCAACTGCACGCCCAGCGCCTGGGCGTACAGCGCCGCCTTGGCCTGCAGATTGCGCACCGCGATCTGACGGGCCTGGTTCTCGGCCGAGGTCGGATCCTTGAGACCGAACGAGATGCCGTCGATCTGGTTGACGCCCGCGGCGACCACGGCGTCGGCGGTCGTGCCGACGGCGTCGAGGTCGTTGATGATCACCGTCACCCGGTTGTTGGCCTGATAGCCGCGCAGCCGGGGCGGCTCATTCTGGACGTAGTCATATTGCGCCGACAGGTTCAGGCCCGAGGTCTGGACGTCGCGCGCCTCGATCCCGGCGCGGCGCAGGGCGGTCATGACCTCGTTCATCCGCGTCGCGTTCAGCCGCATGGCCTCGGCGGCGGTCGTGGCCTCGGTGACGACGCCGAAGCTGATCGTCGCCATGTCCGGGGCGGTCTTGACCTCGCCATAGGCCGACAGGTTCAGCGCCGGGCGGTCGGCGACGGCGTGGATGACCATCGGCGCGCCGCCCTCGGGCTGCGACTGGGCGCGGGCGGCGGGCGCGGCGAACAGGGCGGCGGCGGCCATGACCGCGCCGCTCATCAGCAGCAGGCGGTTGGACACGGCGGGCGTGGCGACGGCGGCGCGGGCGGCGGGACGGTTCATGGGGTCGGAGCTCCTGAAAGCGGAAAGGCCGTTCATCCGAAGGTGGGCGACGACCATGGCCGCACCTTGACCATTGGCCGCTGAATGAACGCCCGCGTACGGTGGCGGTTTCCGTTCATCGGCGTGAAATCGGCGACAGGTCGAGGGCGCGAGGGAGGCCGCTTGGCAAGCCGCCGCCCCGCCTGCTAGGCCAAGCCCACGGCGGGCGCGTAGCTCAATGGTTAGAGCCGACCGCTCATAACGGTCTGGTTGGGGGTTCGAGTCCCTCCGCGCCTACCGCCCCCAGATGCCCCCGCCCCGGCCCCAGCGGTCGTCGCCGCGATACCGGCTGTCGGGGATGTAGCGCCCGTCGCGGTCGTACCAGCCCTGGCCGTCGCGATAGTCGTCATAGCCGTCGGGCCGGTAGCCGTCGTCCTGGTAGGGCAGGCCCAGCAGGCCGTCCTCGTCGTCCCACCAGTCGCGCGGATACGAACTGTCCTCGCAGGTCCAGCCCTCGCCGGGCCGCCAGTAGGGCTCGTAGCGGCCGCGGTAGCGGTCGCGGAACTGGGGTCGGCAGGCGTATTGCGACCAGACCCGGTTGCCGCTGGCCTCCACCGTGGCGCGGGCCTCCCTGTAGATGACCTCGCGCACTCCGGCGAAGACGTTGTTGACGATCACCGCATGACCCGAGGCCGCGGCCACGCCGACGGTGGTGGCGCGAATGCGGCTGTCGGCGAGGCGCAACTCGCCATTGTAGAGCACCACCCCCTTGTCCGACCGGCCGATGCGGCTGTTGTGAATCTGGACCGAGGCCCCCTCGACGGCGACGCCCTCGACATAGCCGACGACGGCGGTGTTCTCGATCTCGACCCGGCCGTAGTCCCGGGCCGACCGCACCACCACCCCGATCGAGCGCGGACCGAAGGCGTTGGGCGCGCCCGTGCCCTTCAGCGTCGTCGAACCGATGCGCGAGGTCTGGCCCGCGCCGGGGATCAGCTCCAGCCCCGACTGGGCGCCCGTCACCACCATCTCCCAGGCGGTCAGCACCGCGCCGTCGGCGACGATCGCCGGGGCGATGGTCTGGGCGTCGATCACGGCGTTGCGGATGTCCAGCAGGCCGCCGTCCATGTAGATCGCCGCCTCGTCGCCGGCATGGCGGAAGCCGACGCGGTTCATGACGATCTCGGCGCCGTAGCCGACGATGCAGGCGGCGTCGCCGGCGTGGGGCGAGGCGAACATCATGTCGCGGATCTCGACCCGCACCCCCTGGGCCACCGTCATGCAAGGCAGGCCGTCGGGGGCGATCAGGGTCGGCGACGGATGGCGGTCCCAGTCGCGCGGATCGAAGCCGCTCTCGCCGATGATGGTCAACGGCTTGTCGATGTTCAGCCAGCCGACGCAGGCCCCGCCGCGGGCGCGGATCACCAGGGTCCCGCCGGGCCGCACGCGGCGCACAGCGTCCTCGACCGCCCCGCTGCCGGGATTGCCACCGCAGTCGACCAGCACGACCTCTTCCCCGCGCGGATATCCGCCCGGATAGCCGGGCCGCCAGTCGGGCCGGTGCCGGCCATAGTCATAGCGCCGGTGCGACGAGCCGCGGTTGCGGTAGGTGCGCGTCGGCGGATCCAGCAGGATGCCGAAATTGGGCCGGGTCTGGCTTTCGACCTTGGCGGCCACCTGGGCCCGCGCGGTCGGGGCGTCGGTGAGGACGAAGGCGCCGACGGCGGCGGCGATTGCGAACGCGCCCCCGATGACGCTGGCGATCCGGGCGAAGGGCGTGGGGCTGGTCATGGTGCTACGCCCTCCTTAGCGGCGCTGCTGCGAACGGGAGACCTGGGCCAGCACGGCCTGCAGGCGGCCGGCCGAGGGGCCGAAGCCCGAGAGGGCGGAATCGATGCGCAGGGCCACGGCCTGGGCCTTGTCCTGATCGGCCACTCCCGCGACGCCGAGCGCGAAATAGCTCGACATGGCGAACTTGGCCTCGGGGCTGCCCTGCCTGGCCGCCTCATCGAACCATCTGAAGGCGCGGGCGTAGTCGGGCGGCAGGCCGATGCCCTCGGCGTACATCACCGCCAGCACCAGCTGGGCCTCGGACGAGCCGTTGATGGCGGCCATCTGGATGGCCCGCACCCGCTCCAGATACGACAGCCGGCCCTCCATCGGGTGGCCCAGCATGGCCTCCAGCGTCTCGATCTGGCGTTTGGACAGGTCCTCGGGCCGCGCCGGGGCGGCGTCGGTGATGCCGAGGTAGCGCAGGGCCCGGCCGACGTGGACGAAGGGCAGTTCGCTCGCCATCCGGCCCAGCGCATATTCATAGGCGTCGCCGCGCGGACGGCTTTCGTCCGAGAAGGGCACGCCCGATCGCGGCGCGGTGTTGGGATAGAATTCGAAGGGCGGCGTCCACTGCCGCGCCTTGGTCTCGACCAGTCCCTGATACTGGCTGCGGCTGGGTGTCGAGCGCTCGAAATCCTTCAGCAGGACATAGGCCCCGACATCCCCGGTCTGCACCGCCAGATAGTTGTAGAGATAGGCGTCGACGTCGTTGCGCTGGAACAGGTTGGTGGCCGAGTAGTAGCCGCGCCGGTTGCGGTCCCCGGGGGCGCCGCTCCGGTTCCTGCCCCAGGCTTCGCGGGCCTCGCGGTTGTCCTCGGGCTCGCCGAAGGGGCCGTACAGGCCGTCGTGCAGCCGCGCCAGGGTGCGGTAGCCGTCGGCGTCCTGGGTCGACAGCACATAGATGACGCGGTCGCGGACGGCCTCCTGCTCCTCGCGCGTCATCTGGCCCAGCAGGCGGTCCAGCCGCTGATAGGCCGCATGGCGCTCCCACGCCCGGCAGTCGTCGTATTTCGACAGCGGCCGCCAGCCGCCGAAGCCGCCGCGGTCGACGCGGTTGATCGGGGCGTAGCCCTCGTCATTGGCCAGGGCGAGGGCGTACCAGGTCGCGCTCTCGATCGGGTCTTCGATATTCTTGTCCGTGGCCCTGACGGCGGCGTAGCGGGACCCCAGCTCCAGCTGGGCGAAGAAGTCGCCGCGGAAGGCCGCGCGGCGCAGGGCCCGCAGCCCCGTCTCCTGGGCGTTGAACTCGGAGCCGCTCAGGGACGCGGGACGCGGGCAGGCGTTGCCGGCTCCGCCGCCGGCCGGTTGCCAGAAGCGCACGCCGTCGCGGTCGCCGCACGAGACCATGCCGAGGGCGGTCAGGGCGAGCACGCCCGCCGCAGCCGCTATGGCGATCGGACCGCGTCGGTTGCCGGAGCGGGGCTGTTCGTCATGGTTCGATTGATCGTCGCGCATCCACCCCCCTTCGATCAAAGCCGACAGCCCCGGGGCCCCCACGCTCAAGCTTGCGCAAGCGGGACAGTCCCGTCCAGTTAACCATCTGTCAAGGTTAACGCCGGTTTGCGACAAAGCGTTGCCGCAGCACGGCCCTTTTGTGTCTGCGCCCGTACTTATCCCCACGAATCAGTCGCTTGCCGACTCGCCTGACAGGGGAAAAGCCGCCTCTCGCCAGCGCCGGCGGGCGTCCCTATATGCATCGGCCAGACCCGCCCGGAGCCTTTCCATGGCCTATGCCGCCCGCGACGACCGACCCGCCGACAAGGCCGCGCGCTATGCCGAGCTCGAGGACGAGATTCTGGCCGTCCTGGAGGGCGAGCCCAACCGCGTCGCGCGCATGGCCACCGTCGCCTCCATGCTGGCCGACGCCTTTCCCGTCTTCTTCTGGACCGGCTTCTACCTCGTTGATCCGGACAAGGCCGACGAACTGGTGGTCGGCCCCTATCAGGGCACGCTCGGCTGCCTGCGCATCGCCTTCGGCCGCGGCGTCTGCGGCACGGCGGCCCGCGACCGCGCGACGCAGATCGTCGACGACGTCCACGCCTTCCCCGGCCACATCGCCTGCGACAGCCGCTCGGCCAGCGAGATCGTCGTGCCGGTGTTCGACGCCACCGGGGCCCTGATCGCGGTCTTCGACGTCGACGCGACCGAGACGTCCGCTTTTGACGCAACGGACGCCTATGCTCTGGAACGGTTGATGGCGAAGGTCTTCGCCTGAGCCGATGAGACTCATGAAACTCATGAGACTGTTTTTTTCGTCCGGGGCAGGCGCCAGGAGCCGCTGGAATGACTTGGGAGATCGGCATGTCGGAACGGGTGATCGCGGTCACGGGCGGCCATGGCGTGCTGGGTCGCGCCGTCGTCGAGGCGGCGCTGGCTGACGGTCTGAAGGTGGCGATCATCGACCACGCCGGCGGCCGGAGTGCACCCGAAGGCGTGCTGGAGCTGGGCGGCGTCGACCTGACCGATCCCGCCTCGGCGACGAAGGCCATCGACGCCGTCGCCGCCCATTTCGGCCGGCTCGACGCCCTGCTGAACATCGCCGGCGGCTTCGTCTGGCAGACCACGGACGACGCCGATCCGGCCTGGGCGAAGATGTTCGCCCTCAACCTGACCACCGCCCTGAACGCCAGCCGCGCCGCCCTGCCCTACCTCAAGACCTCGCCCGAGGGCCGCATCGTCAACGTCGGGGCCAACGGCGCATTGAAGGCCGCGGCCGGCATGGGCGCCTACGCCGCCTCCAAGGCCGGGGTCCACCGCCTCACCGAGGCCCTGGCCGAAGAACTCAAGGACACGTCGGTGACGGTCAACGCCGTCCTGCCCTCGATCCTCGACACCGACCAGAACCGCAAGGACATGCCCGACGCCGACCCGGCCAGATGGGTCCAGCCGTCCGACCTCGCCCGAGTCATGCTCTTCCTCGCCTCGCCCGACAGCCGCGCCGTCACCGGCGCCCTGTTGCCGGTCACGGGGCGGGTCTGATGTTCCTCACCCGCTCGGTCCTCTACCTGCCCGCCAGCAATCCGCGCGCCATCGAAAAGGCCCGCGGCCTGAACGCCGACGCGGTGATTCTCGACCTCGAGGACGCCGTCGCCCCCGACGCCAAGGCCGAAGCGCGGCGGGCCGCCGTCGAGGCCCTGACCGCCGGCGGCTTCAGAGGTCGCATCGGGGTGCGGGTCAACGGCCTCGACACCCCCTGGGGCGCCGACGATCTGGCGGTCCTCGCCGGCCGCAAGCCCGACTTCGTGGTCGCGCCCAAGATCGAGAGCCCCGGGGCCGTCCATGAGGTCGCGGCCCGCCTGCCCGCCGACGTCGATCTGTGGATCATGGTCGAGACTCCGCTCTCGGTCCTGCGGCTCGACGCCATCGCCGGCGCCGGCGCTCCGCTGGCCGCCCTGATGCTGGGGATCAATGATTTCGGCGAGCGGATGAACCTCGTCCTCGGCCCCGAGCGCGAACCGCTGAAGCCGTGGCTGGCCGCCGTCGTCGCCGCCGCGCGCGGCCACGGCCTGCTGGCCATCGACGGCGTGGTCAATGCGACCGACGACGCCGACCGCCTCCGGACCGAATGCCTGCAGGGCCGCGCCTTCGGCTTCGACGGCAAGAGCCTGATCCACCCGGCCCAGATCGACGCCGCCAACGCCGCCTTCTCCCCCTCCCCCGAAGAGGTGGCCCGGGCCCGCGAGGTCGTCGCCGCCTTCGCCGCCGCCGACGCCCAGGGCCAGGGCGCCATCCGCGTCGGCTACCGCATGGTCGAGCGCCTGCACCTCGACGCCGCCCACCGCCTGCTGGCGCGTCACGAGGCGGCCTCGACGCGGTCCGGACTCACGCCTATCTAGTGCGTCCAGAAACAGAACTCAGCGAGGGCCCTCAAGCAGCGAGCGGCCGCGCCGCGAGCGATAGGGCCCCACGTCTCATGTCCCATGCCGTCATCGCCGCCACCGGCCTGTTCACCCCGGAACAGTCGATCTCGAACGCCGAGCTGGTCGCCGCCTACAATGCGTATGCGGAACAGTTCAACATCGACCACGCCGCCGAAATCCTCGAGGGCGACGTCGCCGAACTGACCCCGTCCTCGGTGGAATTCATCGAAAAGGCCTCGGGCATCAGGAGCCGCTTCGTCCTCGACAAGGCCGGCGTGCTCGACCCCGCCCGCATGGTCCCGAACATCCCCGAACGCCCCGACGACGAACTGTCGGTCATGGCTGAGATGGCCGTCGCCGCCGCCCGTGACGCCATCGTCGCCTGGGGCAAGCCGGTCTCGGAGATCGGCGCCGTCATCTGCGCCGCCTCCAACATGCCGCGCCCCTATCCGGCCCTGTCGATCGAGGTGCAGCAGGCGCTGGGCATCGACGGCTTCGCCTTCGACATGAACGTGGCCTGCAGCTCGGCCACCTTCGGCCTCAAGACCGCCGCCGACTTCATCGCCTCGGGCTCGGTCAAGGCCGTGCTGATGATCAACCCCGAGGTCTGTTCGGCCCACCTGAATTTCCGCGACCGCGACAGCCATTTCATCTTCGGCGACGTCGCCACCGCCGTCATCATCGAGTCCTCGGATCAGGCCGGGCCCGGCGGCTGGGACATCCTCGGCGCCCGGCTGAAGACGGTGTTCTCCAACAACATCCGCAACAATTTCGGCTTCCTCAACAACGCCGCCCCCGAAGGCATCGGCAAGCCCGACAAGCTGTTCATCCAGCAGGGCCGCAAGGTCTTCAAGGACGTGGTGCCGATGGTGTCGGAGATGATCGTCGACCACGCCGCCGAGCTGGGCGTCGACCCTGCGACCCTCAAGCGGATGTGGCTGCACCAGGCCAACATCAACATGAACCAGTTCATCGGCCGCAAGGTGCTGGGCCGCGAGCCGACGCCGGAGGAGAACGTCATCATCCTCGACGACTACGCCAACACCTCCTCGGCCGGTTCGATCATCGCCTTCCACCTGCGCCAGCAGGACATGGCCCCCGGCGACGTCGGCCTGATCTGCAGCTTCGGGGCCGGCTATTCGGCCGGGACCGTCTTCGTCCGGAAGCGGGCATGAGGGTCGACCGCAGCGATATCGGCGCCGTCGTCGACGCCATGTACGCCTGCATCTCCGGCCCCGCCGGGCCGCGCGACTGGGCGACCCAGCGCGAGATCTTCCACCCCGACAGCCGCCAGGCCCGCACCGGCCTCGACACCGCCGGCCGCCCGACCCTGATCGTCATGGGCCGCGAGGCATACCAGGCCAACGTCACGCCCTTCTTCGAGGCCAACGGCTTCTTCGAGGTCGAGATCAGCCGCCGCATCGACGTGTTCGGCAACATGGCCCACGTCTGGTCGATCTACGAAGCCCGCACCGCCCCCGACGACGTCGAGCCCGAGCGCCGCGGCATCAACTCCATCCAGCTGTGCCGCGGCCCCGACGGCCTGTGGTCGATCCTGCACATGATCTGGGACAACGAGCGCCCCGGCCTCACCGTGCCGGCGTAGGCGTCCCGCCCGACGGCGGATGCGCCGCCTTCCACTCCATGGCCTTGCGGATGCGGTTCTCCACCGAGGGGTGGTCGTAGAACAGGAATTCCTCGATCGCCGGGGGCGACGGCGCGCGATACTCCGCCGTCTTGATCAGCGCCCTGGACAGCCCGTCCGGCTCATTGGCGTGAACCATGGAGAAATGATCGGCGTCCGCCTCGATGGTCCGGATCAGGGTCGCCATCACCGGCGTCGCCAGCAGGCCGATCACCGCTCCGATCGCCGCCAGAACCGGCAGCCCGGCCGGATCGGAGATGTCGCCCACCCGGTTCGCGCCCAGCAACCGCTTCGCCATCGGGAACAGCCGGTCGATGAGCCAGAAGGCGACGGCGGTGAGGAGGATCAGCACGCCCGTGATCCACAGCGAATGCATGTGGACGTAATGCCCCATCTCGTGGCCCACCACGCCGCGCACCTCGGCGATGTCGGCGCCCTTGGCGAACATCACATCGCTCATCGCCACCCGCGCCGAGCCGAACAGGCCCGAGACATTGGCCGTGTAGCGATCCGACTGTTTCGAGCCGTCGTAGATGTAGATCTTGTCGTCGGGCGTGCCCGTGGCGTGGGCCAGCTCGACCACCGCGTCGCGGACCGGTCCGTCCGGCGCCGGCGTATAGGTGTTGAAGATCGGCTCGATCAGGATCGGCGAGACGATCAGCATGAAGACCACCGCCAGGGCCGTCAGCCCCGCGCCCCAGGCCCACCACAGCCGCCGCGCATGGCGGATGATGAAATACAGGCCGACGATCAGCAGCCCCGTGAACACCACCGAGATCGCCGTCCCGATCAGCGCCTCGGTCAGCCAGCCCGTCAGCGGCTGACTGGTCAGCCCGTACTGTGTCTCGCGCCACCAGCTTTCATAGATGGACCACGGCAGGGTCAGGATGAAGCTCATCAGCAGATACGTCACGCCGACCAGCAGCGAGACCAGCTTGGGCCGCTTGCGCCGCCGCTCCAGCCGGTTGCGGATGCCGCTCAGCACCCCGGTGCGGATGATGATCCAGGCCACGACGATCGAGACGATCGCGCCCCACAGCAGCAGCCAGTGACCGCCGCGCGTATAGGCCACCGCCCGTTCCAGATCGTCCGACGAAAGGGTCGCCAGCCAGCGCGCGGTCTCGGCCGCGGGATCGATGCTCATGACGGTGTCCTCCCTGACGACGGAAGATGACGCCGCATGGCGAAGCTTGTCAGCTTAAATCGCCGTCATGCGACCCGCATCAGCCAACCGCGATAGCGCACAAGCCGCCCGATCAGCGGCGCGGAAATCTCGACGTCGAAGACGAACCGCCCCTCCTCGTCGACTTCCTCGTGCGCCCGGGTCGCCGGGGCCAGGGCGCGCGGCAGGGGGATCGGCCCCAGCCGCCATCCCTCGACCCGGTAGACCAGCCGACCGCCTTCGGGGGTCAGCGTCAGGTCCATGCGCAGCGGCCCGAACCGCTCGCTCATCCGGCCGCCCGGCCGCGGATGCGACAGCACGCTGGCGAAGCCGTGGCCGCCGATCCGCCGCCGCCAGACGGAGCGTTCGCCGTCGGCCTCGATCGCCACCTCGGCCGCACAGGCCGCCTGCGCCTTCGGAAAGCCCACGATGCGGGCGGCCAGCGCGGCCAACGGTCCCGACGCCCCCTCGGTCGCCGCCTCTCCCCGCCACAGCGACCGCCCCGGCGCCTCATGCAGCGCGCGGATCGGCGCCGGCAGGGCGTCGAACGCCGGCCCGATGGCGCGCGCGTAGATCGCCCCTCGCTGGTCCACGGTCTCCGTCGCCAGCCCGTACGGCGCCATTTCGGCGACGATGTCCTCCAGCGACAGCACGCCGACGCAGGCCCGCGCGCCGGGCGCAACACGTCCCGCCGCGATCGCCTTGATCGCCGCCAGAGCGGGCAGGCCGGGCGTCGCCGGTCCCTCGCCCGGCTCGGCGACCAGCCGCCAGACCGTCCGCGCCGCCCGGCCCTGGCCGTCGACGCCATAGGCCTCGACCCGCATGGCTCCCCGGTCCGAGCCGAAGACCGACATCCATCCCGACATGGCGACCAGCGCCTTGGCCAGCGGAACCGGATCGAACCGGAAGCCGCGCACCAGCAGGCCGAGGGCCCACGCGCCAATGTGGGCGGGCCACGGCTCGAGCCCGGCGAGGAACCACGCCCGTTCGCCGGGCCGAAACCGCTCCGCCAGCAGATCGAGGTCCGGCGTCTCGCACAGCGACACCCGCCGCCGGCCCGCCGCGCCGAAGTCGCGCCGATGCAGGCCGCTCCAACCCGCCCGCGTCGTCCAGATTCCGCCCTCGAACACCCTCACCGGCCGCCCCAGCCAGGACAGGATCGCCCGCATCACCGACAGCCCGCGCGGCGCCCGCGCGCCCGGCGAGATCGCCGCCTCCACGGAGACGACCTCGCGCCACCCCTCCGTCAGCCGGTCCAGCACGGCGTTGGACAGCGCCGGCGTCGAACTGCAGCCGGTCAGGGCGACCACCCCCGCGGCCTCCGCCGCCGCGTCGAGCGCCGGAAACGCCGCCACGAAATCCCGCCCGTCGGCCAGGTCGACATAGGACATCCCCGCCGAAATCGCCGCCCGCGCGGTCCCCGGCTCGGCGCCCTGGAACGGTCCCGCCGCATCCGCGACGATCGCCGCGCCTGTAGCCGCCAGATCGCCCGCCGTCAGGGTGGCCGTGTCCATCACCGCCGCCTCGACCCACCCGTCGGGAAACGCCGCCCGCAGCCGCGCCGCCGCGCCCTCGGCCCGGGCGGGATCCCGGCCGGCGACCACCACCTCGAACCCGTTTCGCAGCAGGCCCTCGCACAGGCGCGAGCCGAACACCCCGCCCGCCCCGACCACCAGCACCCGCGTCATGCGACGAAGCGCGCCCGGTCTTCGGGCGACGGGACCATGCAGGTCTCGGTCCGGCCGAAGATGGCGTACCGGTTCCGCGCGATCAGATCATAGGCCGGGTCCCGCACCCACCGGGGTGCCGCCTTCAGACCCGCCAGCGCGCGCGTGCCCGACAGCTGGCCCAAGACAGTCAACGCCGCGTCCGACTTGAAGAAGATGCGCCCGCCCCAAACGACGGCGTTGGTCTGCGGCGCCTCCGGATCGATCCCGTACCGCGCCGCCAGCTTCCGCCCGGTTTCGGACTGGATGGCGACGAAACGGAAACGCCGCCCGGGGTCATGTGCGATCACGAACCGCACCCAGCGCGAGCAGAAGACGCACACGCCGTCGAACAGGATCAGGCCGTCGGCTTCATCCGGGGCGGGCTGCGGCGACCAGCGGTTCATGCGGGCACACTGCGGCGCTTGCCGGGGCCGCACAAGGCGGCGTTACGCCGCCGCCACCGCCTCGATCTCGACCAGCCAGGCCTCGTCGAAGATGCCCGTCACGATCACCGTCAGCGCCGTCTGCCGTCCGCCCAGCCGGCGGATGCGGACCTCGCGGTTCTCCAGCGCATGCGCCCGGTCCGACAGGAAGGTCGTGACCTTGACCAGGTTGTCCAGCGTCATGCCGGCGGCCTTCAGCTGGGTCTCGACATTGTCCCAGACCTGCTCGCACTGGCCCGTGAAGTCGGGCGCCAGCGAGCCGTCGGGCGCGACCGGAATCTGGCCGGACAGATACAGCCAGCGGGTCGCCCCGGAGACCTCCGCCGCCTGGGCGTAGGCGCCTTCCGCCGGCGGGGAGCCGTCTCCGGTCAGCGGGCGGATGATAGCGGCCACCGGCGTCTCCGTCCTATTGCCGCGCGGCGTCCGAGCGGGCGCGGACGACGGCGAATTCCGACGTCGGCTTCCAGCCCGGCCAGTCGCCGCTGTTCGCGAGGTCCAGGCCCAGATGATACAGCAGGGTCAGGTTCTCGACCGCCGAGGTCAGGTCCCAGTCCGCCGACCATTCGTCCGAGGCCTTGTGATAGTCGGCCGCGAATTTGGCGCGCCACGCGGCCTCGCCCGCCGCCCGGCCGCCGTCGACCCAGTCCCAGCCGTGCCACGGCATGATCGCCGGCACGCCCATGCGGGCGAACGGGAAGTGGTCGGAGCGGTAGTAGAACCCCTCCTCCGGCATGCCGTCGTCGGAGACATAGCGGCCCAGGGGTTCGGCCAGGGCCTGCAGCCGGTCTTCCAGCTCGTTCTGGCCCCGGCCGAAGATCGGCACGTCGCGGGTCGGACCCGAAAGCGGCAGCATGTCGATGTTGATGTCGGCGACCGTCGTCTCCAGCGGCCAGACCGGATTGGCCGCATAGCCATAGGCGCCCATCAGGCCCATCTCCTCGGCCGCCATGTGGGCGAAGACGATCGAACGCTTCGGCGCCGGCGCGGCCTTGATCTGACGCGCCATCTCCAGCACGCCGATGGTGCCCGAGGCGTTGTCCCAGGCTCCGTTCCAGATGTTGTCGCCGGTCACGGTCGGGTGTTGCTCCGCGCCGCCGACATGGTCCCAGTGGGCCGAGTAGATGATGGTTTCTTCGGGATGCTCGGTCCCCGGAATCCGGGCCAGCAGATTGTGGGTGACCAGGGTCTCGATGGTTTCGGCGACTTCGACCGACAGGGTGACGCCCGGCAGGGCCACGGCTTTGAACGAGCCGTCCGCGATGTTCGGCAGCTGGCTGATGTCCAGACCGGCGGCGGCGGCCCAGGCGGCGGCGGTGTCGTGCGGCATGGCGCCCGAGAACTCCAGATCGGCCGCGCCGGGCGTCAGGGTGCGGGTGCGAGCCGCGCCGCGCAGGGCGCCCTGCCACATCGGCGAAGCCGCGGGCTGGGCCACCAGGGTGATGATCCCGACCGCGCCGCGGCGGAAGGCCTCGTCGGCCTTGTAGGCGCCCGACTGGTAGTTGGTGGCGTATTCGCCGTTGAAGCGTTCTCCGTCCGGCTCGCCGCCGACCACGACGACGACCTTGCCGCGCACGTCGGCGTCGCCATAGTCGTCCCACTGGCGCTCGGGGGCATGGATGCCGTGGCCGACGAAGACCACGCCCGCGTCCCGGATCGAGGCGCGGCCGTCATTGGTCGCGGCGCGCACGACGATGTCGGTTCCCGGCGTCAGGGCATGAACCTGGCCGTCCGGCCCTGTCCAGCTGGCGGTCGCGCCGGCGACGGGGGTGTAGCGCTTCAGCTCGACGGGTTGCAGCCACTGGCCGTCGGGGCCGCCGGGCTGCATGCCCATGGCCTCGTACTGGGCCTGAAGCCAGGCCAGCACCATCCGCTCGCCCTCGGTGCCGGGATAGCGGCCCTGGTATTCGTCGGCGCTGATGGTGCGGATATTGTCGCTGATCCGGGCGGCCGAGAACTCCTGGGCCGAGGCCATGCCGGCGGCCAGAAGCACGGCGGCGACGGCGACGCCGCCCATCATCTTGCGAAACATTTGGCGGACTCCATCCCCGGACCTGATGGCGCGCACTCTAGGGAGCCGTCCGGACGGCGTCCCTTAAGTTTTCGTCATGTCGAGGGTCGCTTCTCCCTCCCCTTTCATGGGGAGGGATGTCGGCGCGAAGCGACGACAGGGTGGGGTATGGCTGGACTGTTCCTCACCCGGTCGCTGCGCGACCACCCTCCCCACTTCGGGGGAGGGAGAACCCGGCTTCCTACCGCCGCTGGTTCGCGCTCGGCGCGCGCGCCGGGCCGAATTCCGAGCCCGGCATCCATTCCGGCCAGTCGCGGCTGTTGGCCAGATCGCGGCCGATGTTGAAGATCAGCTCCAGATCCTCGACCTGGCCACGCAGGTCCCAGTCGGGCGACCATTCGTCGTCGGCCTGGTGATAGCGCTTGGCGCTGTATTCGGAGCGGGCGGCCTCGCGGGCGGCGATCGGTTCGTCACGGAAGGCGCCGCCGCCGTCGACATAGGCCATCGGCACCCCGCGCTTGGCCAGGGGGAAGTGGTCCGAACGGAAATAGCTGCCCGAGGCGGGGTTGCTGTCCGGCCTTGCGGTGCGGCCCTGACGCGTCGCCTCGGCGGTGACGCGGGCGTCCAGGTTTGACTGGCCCGAGCCGATGATGTCCACGTCGGCGACCCGACCGTAGACGTTCATGGCGTCGATGTTGAAGCCCGCCACCGTCGTGGCCAGCGGATACACCGGATTGGCGGCGTAGAATTCCGAGCCCAGCAGGCCGCTCTCTTCCGCGGTGAAGCTGATCATCACGATCGACCGCTCGGGACGCGGACCGGCGGCCCAGAGGCGCGCCAGCTCCAGCAGGCCCGAGGTGCCCGTCGCATTGTCCACGGCGCCGTTGAAGATGCGGTCGCCGTTGGCGTCCGGCTCGCCGACGCCGATGTGGTCCCAATGACCGGTGTACAGGATGGTCTCGTCCGGATGGGTCGTGCCCGGCAGACGGGCGATGACGTTGCGGGTGGTGACCCGGCTGGTCGCCACGTCGAACATGGCGCTGAAGGTCGCGCCGGCCAGCTCGACCGGGCGGAAATCACGGCCCCGGGCGGCGGTCTTGAGAGCCTCGAAATCCTGACCCGCGCGGCGGAACAGGTCGACGGCGACGTCGCGCTGCATCCAGGCTTCCATCGGCACGCGTTCGGCGGCGGCGTTGGCGCGGACGATGTCGAACTGCGGGCCCGACCAGCTGTTCTGCACCGTGGCCCAGCCGTAGGAGGCCGGGGCCGTCTCGTGCACGATGATGACGCCGGCGGCGCCCTGACGGGCCGCCTCCTCATACTTGTAGGTCCAGCGGCCGTAGTAGGTCATGGCCCGGCCGTTGAAGGTGTCCAGCGCCGGCTCCTCGAAGTCGGCGTCGTTGACCAGAACGACGATGACCTTGCCGCGCACGTCGACGCCCTTGAAGTCGTCCCAGTTCCGCTCGGGCGCCTTGATGCCGTAGCCGACGAAGACCAGCGGCTTGTCCATCAGCATGACGTGGTCGCCCGGCAGGCGGGTCGAGATGGTGATCTGCTGGCCCTGGGTCAGGGGAATGGTCTCGCCGCCGGCCTTCAGGTTGACGCCCTGGAAATTCGAGGCCGTGAAGCGGTTCAGCGCCACGTCCTGGGTCCACGATCCATTGGCGCCGCCGGGCTGGAAGCCGGCCGCCGCATACTGTTCGCTCAGATAACGGACGGTCATGTCCTCGGCCGGCGTGGCGATGCCGCGGCCCTGGTATTCGTCGCTGGCGAGGACGCGCACATGCTCGGACAGCCGGGCCGTGTCGAAGGTCGCGGCGGGCGGGGCGGCGGCGCCTCCCTCCATGGTCGCGCAGGCGGACAACAGGGCGCCGGCGGCGAGCACGGCGGCGGTCGGGAACAGACGCATGGACGGATACACCCTCGGTCGATGACAGGACGGGGCGGACCCTAGGGCGCCGTCCGAGGGCTGTCGATGCGGCCGCCCCCCGCCGGCGCCGGAGCGGGTCCTGGCGCATGAAAAACCCGCCGGAGCGCGAGGCTCCGGCGGGTCCTTCCGGTGTCGGTGTCGGCGGGCCCTAGTGGGCGACGCCCTTCCAGATCCGGCGGTAGCTCACATAGGTGATCCCGGCGAACAGGAAGAGGAAGATCATCACGCCCAGGCCGGTCTGCTTGCGCTGGACCTGTTTGGGATCCGAGGCCCAGGCGATGTAGGCGGACACGTCCCTGGCCATCTGGTCGACCGAGGCGGCGGTGCCGTCGTCATAGGTCACCTGACCGTCCATCAGCGGGTTCGGCATGGCGATGAAGCCGCCCGGCGGCACATGGGCGCCCTCGGGCATGAACGGCGTCAGGTCGCCGGCCATATAGGCGTTGTAGTACTGGCCCGGCCGGATCTGCAGCCCTGCCGGAACCGCCTCGTAGCCGGTCAGCAGCGAATAGATGTAGTTCGCCCCGCCGTGACGGGCCTTGGCCATCACCGACAGATCGGGCGGCGCCGCCCCGCCGTTCGCGGCGGCCGCGGCCGTGGCGTTCGGATAGGGGCTGGGGAAGCGGTCGGCGGCGGTGCCGTCGCGCATCACCGGCTCGCCGGTTTCCGTGTCGATGTCCGCGATCTGGACTTCCTTGGCCAGCGCCTTGACGAAGCGGTTCTCGGCCGGATTGGCCTGATGCGCGTCGAAGAAGGGCCCGCCCGGTTCGGCCAGGGTGCGGAAATGCATCAGGTTCATGCTGTGGCAGGAGGAGCAGACCTCGCGGTAGACCTTGTAGCCCCGCTGCAGCTGGCCCTGATGGAAGGCGCCGAACGGCCCGTCGAAGCTGAAGCCGCCGTCGCGCAGCTTATGGGCGGCGCCCGCGGCCTGCGCCGGTTGGGCGGCGAACGCCAGGCCGGCGGCGGCCGCGATCAGGACCAGGGTCTTCTTCATGGCGCGGATATTCGTCTGGAGGGTCATGGTCGCGTTCAGCCCTTCGTCTCGGGCGAGGCCGGGGCCGCCGCCGTCATGGCGTCGCCGCCCGACAGCACCGGTTCCGAGATCGTCGCCGGAATGGATTTCGGCGTCTCGCGCAGGCCGACCAGCGGCATGATGATCAGGAAGAAGGCGAAGTAGTAGAGCGTCGCCAGGCGGGTCAGCCACAGATAGCTGTTCAGGTCGCCGTCGATCAG
>NZ_LMFL01000010.1:0-119832 GCF_001426805.1 Brevundimonas sp. Root1423 | reverse complement strand
ACGGCCTTCATGACCTTCAGATTGATGCCGATCAGGTCGTCGCGGCTCATGCCCGGCTTGCGCGGCACGCCGGCGGTGACGATGCAGACGTCGGCGCCSGCGATGTCGGCGTAGTCGTTGGCGCCCTTSAGCGAGACRTCCGAACCGATGACCGCGGTGGCCTCGGCGATGTCCAGCGCCTTGCCCTGGGGGGTGCCCTCGGCGATGTCGAACAGGATGACGTCGCCCAGCGCCTCGCGCGCGGCCACATGGGCCAGGGTGCCGCCGATCATGCCGGCGCCGATAAGGGCGATCTTCGCGCGAGCCATGCAGGTCTCCTTGGCCTATCGCGCGTTCGCGCTACTTGAGGCCGTATTGTCAGGTGGTTGGGAAAGCGTTGGCGGCGGTCTAGACCCGCGCGCTTTCGCCTGCAACCGTGACGCCGCGTCACCGGAGCGCCCATGGCCCGCCCGCCTGAAACCCGTCCTGAATTCGTCGCCGCCGAGTCGGTGCCGGCGGACCTGATCACCGTCGTCGACGAGACCACGGTCCGCGCCGAGGTCGAGGCCTGGCGCGCGAAGATGCTGAAGCGGCCGGGGCTGTGGGACCGGGCGACGCGCGGGACGCAGGAACGGATCAACCGGATCATTCCCGAGCGGGTCCACGCCGTCGTCACCGCGGGCGTCGAGGCGATGACCAGGGGGATATTGTTCGGCTCGGACCTGGTGAAGGCGCGGCCCATGGCGGACGGATCGCTGGCGGCGCGCGAGCGGCGGGCGCGGGCGATGATCCGGGCCTATCGCAACACGGCCGGCGTCGAGGGCGGCGTGGCCGGCGCCGGCGGCTTCGTGCTGGCGGCGGCGGACTTTCCGGCCCTCATGGCGATCAAGGTGCGGATGCTGGGCGACGTGGTGGGCGCATACGGCTGGGGCGGCGATACGGTGCGCGAGCGGCTGTTCGTGCTGCACATCTTCCACCTCGCCTTCGCCAGCGCCAAACGGCGGCCGGAGGCCCTGGCCGAGCTGGAGGCGTGGATCGCCGGGGTCGACCAGCCGCAGGCGGTCGCGGACTACGACTGGCGCAGGTTCCAGATCGAGTATCGCGACCATATCGACCTGGCCAAGATGGCGCAGCTGATCCCTGTCGTCGGCGCGCCGATCGGGGCGGTGGTCAACTGGCGGCTGGTCGACCGTCTGGGCGAGACGGCGATGATGGCCTGCCGGATGCGGTGGATGGCGGAGGTGGGCTAGGCAGGCAGGACCGGAATCAACTCCTCGATCGAGCCATCGCCCTGACGCTGGAAATAGCTTTCCATGGGCTGGCGAAGGACCACGCCGTCCTCAAACCGGCCTTGCACGATGAAGGTGCACCTCGCGTCTCCGTCGTCCGCGACGCATTCGACGTCGGTCACGGAGACGATAGCGGCCGTCTGACCTTGGCGCTGGCTCAGGAAGGCGAATTGCGCGTCGTAGTCGCTCCAGTTCGAGGTCACATAGGCGACGACCTCTCTGTCGGACGGGATGGGCGATACGACCGCAGACGTCGTGGAGCAGCCGGCCAGGGCCAGAACAAAAAGGGCGGCGGGGAAAAGACGATAAAGTGTCATCAAGCAAGGCTAGCCGAGTGGGCGCCGGCTGTCGCGGGAGAGTTGATCCGCGCAGCGATGAGGCTTGAGCCTCTCTCCCGAGTATAACTTCCGCTATTTCTGACGACAAAGTTTATCGATTTTCCTTCGGCCAAGCTCAGGCATAGGCTTCCTCCCAATCGCGCCCAGACGCAGGAGGACACCATGGACGGACACGCCGGCGGCCCCACGCCCCTGAACGACCCGAAGAAGGAGCCTGCGGCGCTGAGATCGCTGCTGGGCCGGACCAATCGCGACTGGTGGCCGAACCAGATCGCCGTCGACATCCTGCACCAGCAGGGCCGGACCGGCGACCCGATGGGCGACGGCTTCAACTATGCGAAGGCCTTCAAGGCGCTGGACTACGCCGCGGTCAAACGCGACCTGACCGCCCTGATGACGGACAGCCAGCCGTGGTGGCCGGCGGACTACGGCCACTACGGCCCGTTCTTCATCCGCATGGCCTGGCACTCGGCCGGCACCTATCGGACCGGCGACGGGCGCGGCGGCGCGGGTTCCGGACAGCAGCGGTTCGCGCCGCTGAACAGCTGGCCGGACAACGGCAATCTCGACAAGGCGCGGCGGCTGCTGTGGCCGATCAAGCAGAAATACGGGGCCAGCCTGTCGTGGGCCGATCTGATGATCCTGGCCGGCAATGTCGCCATCGAGTCGATGGGCGGGCCGGTGTTCGGCTTCGGCGGCGGGCGGGCCGACGTGTGGGAGCCCGAGAAGGACGTCTACTGGGGCACCGAGGAGCACTGGGTCGGCGAGGAGGGCAATGAGACCCGCATCCAGCCTGAGAAGCAGATGGCGCTGGAGAGCCCGCTGGCGGCGATCCAGATGGGGCTGATCTATGTGAACCCCGAGGGCCCCGGCGGCGTGCCGGACGCCCTGCAGTCGGCCCGCGACATCCGCGAGACCTTCGCCCGCATGGGCATGAACGACGAGGAAACGGCAGCCCTGACGGCGGGCGGCCACACCTTCGGCAAGGCCCACGGCGCCGGCGACGCCAAGAAGGTCGGCGTCAGCCCGGAAGGGGCGGACATCGCCCAGCAGGGTCTGGGCTGGATCTCCGGCCACGAGAGCGGCATGGGCGACCACACCATCACCTCGGGCATCGAGGGCGCCTGGACGCCCACGCCGACCACCTGGGACATGGACTATTTCAACATGCTGCTGGACCACGACTACGAGCTGACCCGCAGCCCGGCCGGCGCGAAGCAGTGGCACCCTGTGGGCGATCCGCCCGAGACCCTGGCCCCCGCCGCCCATACGCCGGGCAAGAGGGTCCCGACGATGATGACCACCGCCGACATGGCGATGAAATTCGACCCCGAGTACCGCAAGGTGATGGAGAAATTCCGCGCCGACCCGGCCTATTTCGCCGACGCCTTCGCCCGCGCCTGGTTCAAGCTGTGCCACCGCGACATGGGGCCGAAGATCCGCTACCTCGGGCCGGAGGTTCCCGCCGAGGATCTGATCTGGCAGGACCCGATTCCGGCGCATCAGGGCTCGCGGATCGGCGACGCCGACATCCGCGCGCTGAAGGACCGGATCGCGGCCTCGGGCCTGTCCGTGGCCGAGCTGGTGACGACGGCCTGGGCGGCGGCCGTGACCTATCGCGGCTCGGACCATCGCGGCGGGGCCAACGGCGGGCGCCTGCGGCTGGAGCCGCAGCGCAGCTGGGACGTCAACGAACCGGCGAAGCTGGCGCCGGTGCTGAGGGTCTATGAGGAGGTCCGGTCGAGCTCGGGCCTGAACGTCTCGATCGCCGACCTGATCGTGCTGGGCGGTTCCGTCGGGATCGAACAGGCGGCCCGTGCCGGGGGCTGCCCGATCGAGGTTCCCTTCACCCCGGGCCGGACCGACGCCAGCCAGGAACAGACCGACGTCGAGGGCTTCGCGGTGCTGGAGCCGAAGGCCGACGGTTTCCGCAACTATCTGCAGGTGCGGTTCAACGTGCCGACCGAGGAGCTGCTGGTCGACCGGGCGCAGTTGCTGGGCCTGACGGCGCCGGAGATGACGGTGCTGGTCGGCGGCCTGCGGGTGCTGGGCGCCAACCACGGCGCGTCCAAGCATGGCGTGTTCACCGACCGGCCGGGGCAGCTGACCAACGACTTCTTCGTCAATCTGCTGGACATGCGGACGGCCTGGAAACAGGTCGACGACAGCGGCGACGAGACGTTCATCGGCTCGGACCGGATCAGCGGGGAACAGCGGTGGACGGCGACGCGCACCGATCTGGTGTTCGGCTCGAACTCGCAGTTGCGGGCGCTGTCGGAAGTCTACGCCTCGGCCGATGCGGGCGAGAAATTCGTCCGCGACTTCGTGGCGGCGTGGACCAAGGTGATGAACGCCGACCGGTTCGACATCACCCTGAACGAGGAGTTCGGCGCGGCGGCCGTCTAGCTTCCTCCTCTCCTGGCGTGCGGGCTGGAAGGTTCATCACGAAGGGCGCGAAGGGGTCACCAAGGACATGAAGGGACCGGAGACGTATCCGGATCGGAATTCTTCCGCGGTTACGCTCGCGGCGTTCGCCGCCTTGATTCAGCGAGGCCTTGCCTCGATCCGGAGCCTCTCACCGCCGAAACGACGAGTCCGGGTCTGTCGCCATCAAAGGACCCCTTGTGCCCTTCGTGACCCCTTCGCGCCCTTTGTGTTGAACCCTCTCTCGCCAGAGGAGGAGCAACCGAATGTCAGTCATATAAGGCTGCCTGATTGCCTTTGGATAAAGCGATAGAGCACGCCTATATGTCGGCCATGCTTCCCACGCTCCGACAGCTTCAGTATCTCAAGCTCCTGGCCGAACACGCCTCGTTCAGCCGCGCGGCCGAGGCCGCCCATGTCAGCCAGCCGGCCCTGTCGGCCGGCGTGCAGGAGCTGGAGAAGATACTCGGCGCGCCGGTGGTGGAGCGTACGCGGGGCAACGTCCAGCTGACGGCCGTCGGGGCCGAGGCCGTGCGCCGGGCCGAGGACGTGCTGGCCCGCACCGAGGATCTGGTCGAGGCGGCCAAGAATGCGGGCAAGCCGCTGTCCGGTCGGTTCCGACTGGGCGTCATTCCGACGGTCGCCCCCTTCCTGCTGCCGACCAAGCTGCCGGGGATCAAGCGGACCTGGCCCGCCCTGCGGCTGTTCATCCGCGAGGACCTGACGCCGCGCCTGATCGCCGGACTGAAGGCCGGGCAACTGGACGCGGCGGTGATCGCCCTGCCCTACAGCTCAAGCGGCGTGGACCACGCGCGTATCGGCGACGATGAAATCCTGGCCGCCGCGCCGGTCGGTCACGCCCTGGCGGGGACCGGTCCGATCCCGGCGGGGTCGCTGAAGGCCGAGGACCTGATCCTGCTGGAGGATGGTCACTGCCTGCGCGACCAGGCGCTGGCGGCCTTCCATATCGACCCGCCCAAGGGCGACGATGTCTTCGCCGCGACCTCGCTGCATACGCTGGTGCAGATGGTGTCGGCCGGGCTGGGCGTCAGCTTCCTGCCCGAGATGGCGGTGCGGGCCGGCCTCGCCGACATGCCCGGGGTGGTGGTCCGTCCCATCGCCGCCAAGGCGCCGCGCCGCGAGATCGTCGTGGCCTGGCGCACGGGCTCGAGCCGCGCGGCGGAGGCCCGATTGCTGGCCGAGGCGCTGACGCTGGACTGATCGCTCCACCTGTTCCCCTTGTCCCGGCTCCCGCCGGGATGAGCGGGGTGAAAGAGGCAGGGGGCTCATTACGACATCGTAAGGTGCGTCCGGACTCCCCCCTGATAGGGTCCGGCGGCCCGCATGCGACGGGCGTTCGGAGCCCGCGTCCATGAAGTCCCGCCTGATCCTGACTGCCGCCGTTTCGGCCTTGCTGCTCGGTCTTCCGGCCGCCGCCCCGGCTGTCGCCCAGACCGCTGCGACAACCGCCGTCGCCGTGCCGCCGCTGGGCTTCGTCGAACGCACCCTGCCGAACGGGCTCAAGGTCTACACCGCGCGCGATGCATCGACGGCGAACGTCACGGTGCAGGTCTGGTACAAGGTCGGATCCAAGGACGATCCCGCCGGACGCTCGGGCTTCGCCCACCTGTTCGAACACCTGATGTTCAAGGCGACGAAGAATTTCCCCGACGAGACCTTCGACCGGCTGACCGAGGACGTCGGCGGCAACAACAACGCCTTCACCTCGGACGATGTGACGGCCTATCACGAGACCATTCCGGCCAATCACCTGCAGCGCCTGCTGTTCGCCGAGGCCGACCGGATGAGCTCGCTGGTGGTCGGCGAGGACGTGTTCCGCTCGGAGCGCGCCGTGGTGCAGGAGGAATACCGGCAGGGCATTCTGGCCAGCCCCTACGGCCGGCTGTTCGGGGTGTTCGAGCCGGCCACCGTCTATCAGGAAAGCCCCTATCGCCGGACGACCATCGGCTCGATCGAGGATCTGGACGCGGCGACGCTGGAGGACGTGCGGCGGTTCCACGCCACCTACTACCGGCCCCAGGCGCAGCTGGACGCCTGGATCGACCGGTATTTCGCGCCCATCGCCAATCCCGAACGCCCGCTGCCCGCCAACAATGTGGTCGAGCCCGAGCCGGCGGGGCCGCGCGACGTGACCTTTTACGCGCCCAATGTGCCCCTGCCCGCGGTCATGCTGGCCTGGCCGACGGTGAAATACGCCGATCCGGACCGCGCGGCCCTGACGGTGCTGGACGGCATCCTGTCGACCGGCGAAAGCTCGCGCCTGTACCGGTCGCTGGTCTATGAGCAGGAGATCGCCGCCCAGATCGGCTCCTCGCCCGACATGAAACAGCAGGCCGGGCATCTCACGGCCTACGCCATCATGGCCGACGGCCACACCGCCGATGAAGGCGTCGCCGCCCTGAACGCCGAGATCGCCCGCTTCCGCGACGAGCCGGTCACCGAGGCCGAACTGGCCGAGGCCAGGAACGAGCTGGTCGCCGACGCCCTGCGCAGCCGCGAGACCATCGACGACCGCGCAAACGTGCTGGGCTCGGCCCTGATCGGGACCAATGGCGACGCCTCGGTCGCCGACCGCGAGATCGCCGACATCCAGGCCGTGACCGCGGCCGACGTGCAGCGCGTGGCGCGGCGCTATCTGACGCCGCAGCGCGCGTCGACGATCCGCTATCTCGCCGCAGACGAGGCCCATCCGGTGACGGAACAGAACACCGCCGTCGACGCGCCGGTGCGCGTCGCCGACCTGGCGCCCGTCGGCGAGATCTTCGCCCTGCTGCCCGAGGCCGAGCGCGCGGCCATGCCGGAGCCCGGCGCCGCGGTGTCGCCCTCGACGCCGGCGATCGCGGACTTCCGTCTCGACAACGGCCTGCGCGTGCTGGTGGCGCCCAAGAGCGGCCTGCCGCTGGTCTCGGCCCGCCTCAGCTTCGACGCCGGCTCGGCCGACGAGGCCGCGGGCAAGGCCGGGGCGGCCAGCCTGACGGCCAATCTGCTGACGCAAGGGACCGCCACGCGTTCGGCCCCGCAGATCGCGACAGAGATCGAGCAGCTGGGCGCCAGCGTCGGGGCCGGAGCCGGTCCGGACTTCACCAATGTCTTCGCCAACGCCCCGGCCAACGTCTTCCCGCAGGCCGTCGCCCTGATGGCCGATCTGGTGCGAAACCCGGCCTTCGCGGAAGAGGAACTGGACCGTCAGCGGACCCAGACCCTGGACGGGCTGAAGGTGGCGCTGAGCACGCCCGGCCAGGTGCTGAGCCAGGCCGTCGGCCGGGTCGTCTACGGCAATGCGCCCTATGGCGCGCCGGGGGTCGGCACGGTGACCTCCCTGCCCGCGATCACGCGTGACGACATCGTCGCCTTCCATGCAGCCCGGTACCGCCCGGAGGCCGCGACCCTGGTGTTCTCGGGCGACATCACCCCGGACCAGGCCCGCGCCCTGGCGCAGTCGGCGTTCGGCGACTGGGCTCCGGCCGGTTCAGGCGCGGCGGCGGTCGCTTCGCCGGCCGGTCAGACCGTGGCGCCGCGCGTCATCGTCATCGACCAGCCCGGCGCGGGACAGGCGGCGGTGGCCGTGGCCATGCGCAGCGTGCCGCGCGCCACGCCCGACTATTTCCCCCTGACCCTGGGCAACACCCTGCTGGGCGGCAGCTTCACCTCGCGGCTCAATCAGGAGATCCGCATCAAGCGCGGCCTCAGCTACGGCACGCGGTCGTCGCTGGGCGTCCGGCGCGATGCCGGGGCCTTCGTCGCCTCGGCCCAGACGCGCAACGACGCCGCGCCCGAGGTCGTCGACCTGATCCTGGCCGAGGTCGCCCGACTGGGCTCGACCGCCCCGACCGAGCAGGAGATGACCACCCGCCGCGCCATCCTGACCGGCGCCTTCAGCGACTCGCTGGAGACGGTGGACGGGCTGGGCGGGCTGGTCGCCAGTCTGGCGCTGTACGACCTGCCGATGAGCGATCTGGCCGCCTATGTGAACAATGTCGAGGGCGTCGACGCCGCCGACGTCCAGGCCGCCTTCGCCCGCAATATCCCGGTCGACCGGTCCAGCGTGGTCGTGGTCGGCGACGCGTCGAAATTCCTGGACGCCCTGCGGGTGAAGCATCCGAACGTCGAGGTCATACCGCTGTCGGCGCTCAATCTGGATAGCGCGGCGCTGCGGTAGGGGCGAGCTTTCAGGTCAGGCCGACAGACACACCACCTGCGCCACCCGCAGTTCGCGGCGCAGGTCGTCGGCGACGAGGCCGTAGTTGTCGATGGTGACGGTACGGCCCCTCAGCGGCTCGTCCGCCTTCTGCACGCCGCGGATGGCGGGGCCGAAGGTGTCGGGCGACGTGGTGTAGATCCGGCCGCGGCGCGGGCTTTCGGCAATGGTGACGCCGATGGCGCGGCCCTGACGGTCGAGCACGGGCGCGCCCGAGAGACCCGCCAGCGTGCCGCCCAGGCCGTCGGTGCGACCGACCTCGGCCCAGGCCAGGATGGGCTCGTCGCGCTGGCCGCGGCCGCGCACCCTCAGCGTCTCGCGGCCCAGAAGCCGGGAGGTGACCTCGCCCGCGCGCGCCTGCGGATAGCCGGGGTGGAAGGCGCGCTGGCCGGCGCGCAGGCCCTGCAGACTGGAAACGGGCACGGCGTCGGCGCCGCCCTGGGTGATCAGGACGGCGATGTCCGCGCGCGGCGCCAGCCGCACGTCGGCGGCGACGGCGCGTCCGCCGCCGACCAGGATGGCGGGCCGGCGGCAGCCCTCGACGACGTGGCGGGCCGTGACCCAGCGGCCGTCGCGCGAGACCGAGAAGGCCGTGCCCGAGGCGGGCTGGAACGGGATGTCCGGCGCGTTGACGGTGACGGCGGGATCGAACGGCGTCACCGGCCCCAGCAGGGCGCCCTCGATCTCGTCCGGCGCCGGCGGGGCGGGCGGGGCGTCGGCGTTCTCGCGCCGGTTCAGCGACAGGATCAGCAGGCCGCCCAGAACCGCCGAATAGATCAGCCAGTCGGGGGGACGGGGGAAGGCCATGGCGTCAGCCCGTCAGAGCCGCCGCCAGGATCAGGGCGGTCGACAGCTTGGCCCCGACCAGCAGGACGGCGGCGGCGACCTCGCCCTCGCGGATGCGCTGGGGCAGGCCGGTCAGGATCATGTCGACGAGACGGAACGACAGCAGCTGGATGACCACGGTGGCGACGCCCCACAGGGCGATGTCCTTGACCGAGGTGGAGACGCTGAGGCTGACCGCGAGCGGGATGGCCAGGCCGACCAGCACGCCGGAGAAGGCCACGGCCGCCGCGGCGTTGCCCTGACGGATCAGGGTGATCTCCTTCCACGGCGTGAGCAGGGCGTAGAGGATCGCGCCGCCGACCATCAGGGCCAGGGTCAGGCCCAGGTGCGCCATGGTGGTGGGGAAGCCGGTCGCGAAGGCCTGGACCTCGGCGCTTTCGAGCACGGTGGAGAGGGACGACGGGTCCATGTTGATCCGGGGGTCAGACGATCCCTGACGATTGCCCGGTTTTGGCCCCAATCCGCAAGCGCGGCGGCGCCACACCCGGTCACGAATCTTGTCGCGATGTAACCGGAGGTTAGGCGGCCTCGACCGCGCCTTCGATGGTCGCCTGTCCGGCCTTGCGCAGGGTGGAGGCGCGGACCTTCTCGCTCTCGGACTTGAGCTGGCCGCAGGCGGCGAGGATGTCGCGGCCGCGGGGGGTGCGGATCGGGCTGGCGTAACCGGCCTTGTTGAGAATGGCCGCGAACCGCTCGATCGTCTTCCAGTCCGAGCATTCGTAGTCCGTGCCGGGCCACGGGTTGAACGGGATCAGATTGACCTTGGCCGGAATGCCCTCGATCAGCTTCAGCAGGGCGCGGGCCTCGTCGGGGCTGTCGTTGACGCCCTTGAGCATCACGTATTCGAAGGTCACCCGTCGGGCGTTGGAAATCCCCGGATAGGCGCGGATGCCGGCCATCAGCTGGGCCAGGTCGTATTTCTTGTTCAGCGGCACCAGCACGTCGCGCAGGGCGTCGTTGGTGGCGTGCAGGCTGATCGCCAGCATGGCCTGGGTGCGGGTCCCGAGCGCGTCGAGCTGCGGCACGACGCCCGAGGTCGAGACGGTGATGCGGCGGCGCGACAGGGCGATGCCCTCATTGTCCGAGATGATGTCGATGGCGTCGGCGACGTGNACCTGGACCTGGGCCACGATCTCGGCGGCGGTCAGGTTGCGGACCAGCTTCTGGGTGCCCGTGTGGCAGAAGGTGCAGTTCAGGGTGCAGCCGACCTGGGACGAGACGCACAACGCGCCCGCACGGCCCACATCCGGGATGTAGACGGTCTCGATCTCGATGCCCGGGGCGGTGCGGATCAGCCATTTGCGGGTGCCGTCGTTCGACACCTGGCGCTCGACGATCTCCGGGCGGGCGAGGGTGAAGGCGGCGGCCAGCTTCCCTTGCGTGTCCTTGGCGATGTTGCTCATCGCGGCGAAGTCGGTGACGCCGTAGTGGTGAATCCAGCCCCAGACCTGACTGGCGCGCATCTTCGCCTTTTCCGGCGGGCAGATGTCGGCGTCGATCAGGGCCTGGCGCAGGCCCGCGCGCGTCAGACCGGAGAGGTTGACGGGCGCCGCCGGAGCGACGGCGGGCGTGCGGGAAAGGTCGAGCGTCAGGCTCAAGGGGGTCGGTCCTGCAGGAGGGAAGGCGGGGCTTATACCACAGATCGGGAAGGATTTAAGGCAGGCGGCGGCGCTACGGGTTTTGCCGGCCTTCCGTGAGGCTTTTCAGAAACGCCGCCACAACCCTCTCCGTCATCCTCGGGCTTGACCCGAGGATCGGGCGCCAGGCCGCACAATGATGGGTAGAGATCGAGCCAGCCAGGATTTCGATGCTCTATCAGCTGCATCTTCCACCCACGGTTCCAGCGCTTCAGCGCCTTCTCGCGACGGATAGCGGCTGTGATCAGTTCGAACGGCTGATACCAGACCAGCATGTTGCAGCCGTGGCGTTTGCTGAACCCGTCGATGGCGCCGTCCCGATGCTGGGCGCCTCGAGTGTAGAGGTTGCTGGTGACGCCAATGTACAGCACGCCGAACGGCCGACTGGCCTCGATATAGGTGGCTATGAACGGGCGGCGCTCGCTGTCCATCGACCGATCTGAGGAATGTCCGGCCCTCGGGTCAAGCCCGAGGGTGACGGACCTGTCAGGGTCTCAATCCGCCCCGTCCTCGATCACGTCGATGCGGTCGTCGTCGAGGCCGAAATGGTGGCCGATCTCGTGGATCAGGACGTGGGCGATGATCTCGGACAGGCCGACGTCGCCGCGCTCGCACCATTCGTCGAGGATCGGGCGGCGGTAGAGGAAGATGCGGCTGGCCTCTGCGGCCGGGCCCATCTGGTCGCGCAGGCCGATGTCGACGCCGTGATAGAGGCCGGTCAGTTCGAACGGGTCCTCCATCTCCATCATCGCCAGGGTCTCGTCGTCGGCGAAGTCGTCGACGCGGATGACCACCTCGCCCGCCAGCGACCGGAACGGTTCAGGCAGGGCGGCGAACGCCTCGCGCGCCAACCGGGCGAAGTCGTCGAGCGAGGGGGCGGATTGGTCGGTCCAGTCGGTCATGGGGATCAGGGATCAGGGATTAGGGACCAGGGATGAGGTTTGAAAGCACACTGGGGCGCGGTTGAGCACGATCTCGGCCATTTCCCGAACCCTAATCCCTAATCCCTAGTCCCTCGTCCCTCTTGAGGTATGGTTACCGAATCAGGGCGGGAGCTGAACGAATACGATGGCCGAGGCCGACATCGCCTATGTCGCGACCGCGGGCGCCGCGGGGCTGGCCCTGGCGCTCAGCGCCTGGGCGGCGCGGCTGCGCGGCCGGCTGGCGATCCGCCACCGCCGGGCCGAGTCCGAGCTCGCCCGCGCGCGCGCCGATCTGGCGGATTGCGACGGCGCCCTGGCGGCCTTCGAGGATGTGCGGCTGGCGCTGGCCCCCGACGGGCGGACGCGGCGGCTGGGTGCGGCGGCGGCCTGGGAGGCGGTGGTCCGCGATCTGGCGGCCGACGGCGAGGAGCCGGGCGATCCCGCCCTGGTCGTGCTGGACGCCGTGCGCGAGGGCGTGGGCCCGCGGCTCGACGCCCTGATCGACCAGGGCGAGGCGTTCGACGCGGTGCTGGAAGGCGCGACCGGGGCCTGGGCGGTCGAGGGCCGGTCCTCGGCCGGCGCGGCCTGGCTGAAAGTCTCACGACTGGGACTGGTGGGCACGGCGACCGAGAGCGGGCTGGGCCTGCTGGCCGATTCCTATCCGGCCCCGACTTGGATCACCGACGCGGCCGGGCGGCTGGCCTGGGCCAACAAGGCCTGGCTGACCGAGATGAAGGCCGACAGCGTCGAGACCGCGCGCGAAAAGGGACTGAGCTTCGACCGTGGGGCCGACGCCATCGTCGCCGAGGCGGGGCGCACCCGCCAGCATCAGGACGGCTTCCGCTGGACCACGGGCGGCGGGCGGCGCCGGGCCTGGCGCATCGTGGCCGAGCCGGTTCAGGGCGGGGCCGGAGCCGTGCTGGCCTTCGCGCTGGACATGACCGAGGCGGAAGAGACGCGCGACACCCTGCGCCGCCACGTCGAGGCGCATGACGAGACGCTGAACCACCTCGCGGACGCCGTCGCCATCTTCGGTCCGTCCAAGCGGCTGGCCTTCCACAACACCGCCTTCCAGACCCTGTTCAACATCGACCCGGCCTGGCTGGACGAACGGCCGACCCACGCCGAGCTGCTGGACAAGCTGCGCCAGCGCCGGCTGCTGCCCGAGGTCATCGACTACGCCGGCTGGAAGGCCAACGAGCTGGACTTCTATGGCGCGTCGGAAGCCGCGCCGGACGACAGCTGGTCCCTGCCCGACGGACGCACCCTGCGGGTCGTGCGCCAGCCGCATCCTTTGGGCGGCGTGCTGCTGCTGTTCTCCGACATCACCGACGAACTGAAGCTGCGCAGCCGGTTCAATGCCCAGATCCAGGTCCAGACGGCGACGCTGGACAAGCTGAACGACGCCGTCGCCGTGTTCGGCTCGGACGGGCGCATCCGGCTGCACAACGAGGCGTTCGACACCTTCTGGGGCGTCAGCGGTGATGCGATCGACGCGGCCGCCGACTTCGACGCCGTGGCCGCCCTGTGCCAGTCGACCATGCCCGATCCGGCCCTGTGGCTGGGGTTGAAGGCGCGGGTCGCCGACCCCGATCCCGAAAGCCGGGTGCCGATCGCGGGCGAGGGACGCACCACGGATGGCCGTATCGCGTCCTGGCTGACCCGGCCGCTGCCGGACGGCGCCACGCTGGTGGCCTTCTCGGACGTCACCGCCCGTCGCGGGCTGGAACAGGCGCTGGCGGCCAAGGCCCAGGCGCTGGAGGAGTCGACGGCGCTGAAGCGCGAGTTCGTCGGCAGCGTCTCCTATGAACTGCGCACGCCGCTGACGACCATCGTCGGCTATTCGGAACTGCTGGAGATGCAGGCCGATCTGCCCGAGCGCAGCCGTCAGCACGCGGGGGCCATCCGCGTCGCCGCCAGCCAGCTGGCCGGATCGATCGACGACGTTCTGGACATGGCCCAGATCGACGCGGGCGAGATGGAGCTGACGCTGGGCGACGTCCGGGTCAGCGACCTGCTGGACGACGCGGCGGAGAAGTCGCGGCCCCGGATCGAGGGCCGCGGCGCGACCCTGAGCGTGACCTGCCCGGCGGGCCTGCGGCCGATCCGCGCCGACGCCCAGCGCGTCGGTCAGGCGCTCGAGCATCTGCTGGACAACGCCGCCCGTTCGGTGTCCGAGGGCGGGGCCGTGACCCTGACGGCCGAGGCCACCGCGTCCGAGGTCCGCATCCGCGTCGAGGACAGCGGCCGGGGCATTCCCTACCACCTGCAGGCCCATGTCTTCGATCGCTTCGTGCGGCGCGAGCGGGGCGGGCCCGGGGTCGGACTGGCCCTGGTCAAGGCCCTGGTCGAGCTGCACGGCGGCTGGGCCGAGGTCGAGAGCGAGCCGGGCAAGGGCGCGGCCTTCATCCTGCATCTGCCGCTGGAAGCAGCGGGCGTAGCCGCGCCGCCGGAGTTGCGGCTCGGCTAGATTGGTTTAGAGCGGCGGAGAACGCAGGATTTCGCCCATGGCCAAACGTCTCAAGACCGCCCTGATCTACGACTTCGACGGCACGCTGGCGCGCGGCAACATGCAGGAGGTCAGCTTCATTCCGTCGATCGGGATGACGCCGAAACAGTTCTGGGACAGCGTCTTCCCCCAGACCCAGAAGGCCGATGGCGACGGCATCCTGATGTATATGCAGATGATGCTGCAGGCCGCGCGCGACAACGGCCAGCCGGTGACGAAACAGGCGCTGCGCGACCACGGCCAGGACGTGGCCCTGTTCGAGGGGCTGCGGGACATGAGCTGGTTCGAGCGGATGGACGCCTTCGGCGACCAGTTCGGCCTCGAGATCGAGCACTACATCATCTCGGCCGGCCTGACGGAGATGATCGAGGGCTGCCCGATCGCCAAGGCGTTCAAGCACGTCTACGCCTCGAAATACGTCTATGACGACAACGACGTGGCCATCTGGCCGGCGGTCGGCGTCAACTACACCACCAAGACCCAGTACCTTTTCCGCATCAACAAGGGCGTGTTCAACCACTGGGACGACGAGCGCATCAACCGCTTCATCCCGGACGACGAGCGGCCGATCCCGTTCGAGCGTATGATCTTCCTCGGCGACGGCGACACCGACGTGCCGACCATGAAGATGATGCACACCAAGGGCGGCTTCTCGATCGCGGTCTATGATCCCGAGACCACGCCGCGCGACACCACCAAGATCCACCGTCTGATCTCCGAGGACCGGGTCAATTTCGTCGCCGCCGCCGACTATCGCGAGGGCTCGCCCGTGGACCTGATCGTCAAGGGGCTGATCGGGCGGATCGCGGTCAATGCGGGCCGGATGCCGGCCGACGGCTGAGCCGGCAGATCACGAACCGGTCACGCGGGTTCACCGCCTGTCACGAAGCCGGGAACGCTCCGGACGGTCCGCCGGTTATGGCGGGGACGATCGTGAAACGGCGGCTCATCGCCGGCGATCGCCGGGAGGATCGCAGATGACACCCAGGATCGCCGCCCTCGCCGCCGCGAGCGCCTTCGCCCTGTCCGCCTGTTCGGGCCAGGACAACGCCCCGAGGGCCGACGCCGCCGCCGATGTCGCCGCCGACACGGCCGCCGAGGCTCCGGCGGCGGAGACGCCGGAGCCGCTCGACGGAAGCGCCACGGTTCCGGCCTCGCCCCCGCCGTCGGATGGAACGACCCCGCCGGGACAGACGCCGCCCACCCTGCCGACCGAACCGTCCACAACCTCGCCGGCCACCAGCCCGCCGCCCCGATAGGCCGCGTCAGCGCGAATTTCGGGCCAGCGCGCGCTGCTCTTCGATCGGTTGCGTCACACGGGTTCACGAATGCGTGAGAATTTCGCTTGCGCTTCCGCTCACGATCCCGTTATCTCCGGCATTGCGAGGATTCATGACCTCGCGTGACCTTCTGAAGGAAGAAAACCATGCGCATCACCGCTCTGATCGCCGCTTCGGCCGCCGCTCTGGCCCTGGCTGCTTGCCAACCCGCCGCCGAAGACAAGNACGGACGCCGCTGCTGCTCCGGCCGCCGACGCCGCCATGGCCCCGGCTGCCCCGGCTGCTGAAGAAAAAGCCGCTCACTAAGAGCGACATCGACACGGCCTCCGGGCCTCGTTGAACGAAAGGGTCGCCCTCACGGGCGGCCCTTTTTTCTTGCGCGGGAACCGTAGCGGGAACATCGGTCGCCCGACGGGATTTCACCTGTGCAACAAGCTTGGCGGTCGGCGTCCTGATGGTCGGGACCCGCCGCCGGCAGCCACAAGGATTCTCTCATGCGCACCGCCGCCCTGATCGTCGCCGCCGCCGCGGCCTTCACCCTGTCCGCCTGCAACAAGCCCGCCGAAGATACGACCGAGGCGTCGACCGAAGCCGCCGAAGCCTCGGGTGCAGCCGCGGACACCGCCATGACCGCCGAAGGCTCGGCCGCCGAGGCCGCCTCCGCCGCGAACGCCGGTGGTTCGGGTTCGGGTTCGGGTTCGCGTTCGGGCGCGAGCACGGGTGGCCAGACCATGGCTCCGGCTTCGGGTTCGACCGTGTCGGACGGCGCCATGGCCCCGGCCGCCCAGCCCCCGGCCGGCGCCGGCACCACGGTCACCGAGACCGAACGCCGGCTGAACCCGCCGCAGAACAACCAGCCCGCCCAGTAAGGCCGGGACGACGAAGAGGGCCGTCCCCGTCCGGATTTCCGGGCCGGGGCGGCCCTTTTTTCTTGCGCGGCGGGCGCACCCGTATAGGCCGTCGCCATGGCCGACGACCGCTCGCCCCGCCTGATCTGGACCGAAGACGGCGCCCTCCGGTCCGGCCGGTTCGACGACGTCTATTTCTCGCAACAGGACGGACTGGCCGAGACGCGGGCGGTCTTTCTGACCGGCTGCGGCCTGCCGGAGGCGTGGAGCGGGCGCCGGCGGTTCACGGTGGCGGAACTGGGGTTCGGGACGGGGCTGAACATCGCCGCCCTGCTGGACCTGTGGCGCCGAGAGGGGCCGCCGGACGGGCGGCTGCATGTGTTTTCGGTCGAGGGCTTTCCGCTGGGGCGGGAAGAGGCGGCCCGGGCCCTGTCGGCCTGGCCCGAACTGGCCGGGGCGTCGGAGGCCCTGCTGGCGGCCTGGCCCGCGCCGACGCCGGGCTTTCACCGGCTCGACCTGCCGGGGTTCAACGCCGTCGTGGATCTGGCGATCGGCGACGTGGCGTGGGCGCTGGAGCAATGGGCGGGCCGGGCCGACGCCTGGTTCCTGGACGGGTTCGCGCCCTCGACCAATCCCGGCATGTGGTCCGATGCGGTGATGGACGGGATCGCGGCCCGATCGGCGCCGGGCGCGCGCGCCGCGACCTTCACCGTGGCGGGCTCGGTGCGGCGCGGCCTGGCCGGGCGCGGCTTCGCGGTCGCCAAACGGCCCGGACACGGGCGCAAGCGCGAACGGCTGGAGGCCTGGCTGCCCGGGGCGGCGAACGAGGCGGCGGCCGGCCCGTCCGTGGCCGTCGTCGGCGCCGGGATCGCCGGCGCGTCGATGGCGCGGGCCTTCGCCGCGCTGGGCGTCCGGCCCGTGGTGTATGAAGCGGACCGGCCCGGCGCGGGGGCGTCGGGCTTTCCGGCGGCCCTCGTCACCCCGCGGCTGGACGCCGGCGACGCCGGCATCGCGGCCCTGTTCGCCCAGGCGCTGGATCGGGCGCGCGCCCTTTACGCCGCCGCGCCGGGCGCCGTTCTGGACCGGGGCGTCCTGCAGCTGGAACAGCAAGCCCGGGATGCGGGGCGTTTCGGCAAGGTCGCGGAACAGCCGGTCTGGCCGGAGGGCGGCATGGCGGTGCTCGACGCGGCGGCGTGCTCGGCTCGCCTCGGAGAGCCCGTCGACGGCGGCCTGCTGATGGGCGAGGCGCTGGCGCTACAGCCCGCGCCGGTGCTGGCGCAATGGTTGACGCAAGCCGACCGGGCCACGGCCGAGGTGGCGGGAGTGGAGCCCCATGATGGAGGCTGGCGGCTGATCGCCGGCGACGGCGAAATCATCGCCGAAGCCGACATCGTCGTGGTCGCCGCCGGCTGGGGCGTCGCCGGCCTCTGGCCCGAAGCGCCGCTGTCGCCGGTGCGCGGCCAGGCCGACTGGGTCGAGGGCGTGGTCGCGCCGCCGGTCGCCTGGGGCGGTTATGCGGTCCCGACCGGCGAGGGCCTGCTGTTCGGGGCCACCCATGACCGGGGCGAGGTCGGAAAGGAGATCCGCCGCGCCGACAGCGAACGCAATCTGGCCGTGCTGGCCGCCCGGCTGCCGGGGCTGGCGGCGCGGGTAGAGGCGGCGGGGCCGGGACAGGCGCGCGCCGCCGTCCGCGCGACGACGCCCGACCGCCTGCCGCTGGCGGGGCCGGTTTCCGGTCGCCCGGGCCTGTTCGTTCTCGGCGGCCTTGGTTCGCGCGGCTTCTGCGCCGCGCCCCTGCTGGCCGAGCATGTCGCGGCCCTCGCCCTCGGCGCGCCGTCGCCCCTGCCGGCCGATCTGGCGGCGCGGGTCGACCCGGCGCGATGGCGGAAGACCGGGAGCCTTGCGCACCTGGTCGACAAGGCAGAAGGTTGACGGGCTGACCCTTCACAACCGGAGATCGCCATGCGTGCCGCCTTCACCGCCAGCGCCGTCGCCGTCGCCCTCGCAGCCTGCGCGCCCGTCGATCCCGGCGTGGGGCGGGCGGGCATGGCAGACGCCGGCGATCCGCCCCGGGCCCGCCAGTGCTTCAGCGTCGGCCAGGTCAACAACTACACCAAGGGCCGGCCGGACCAGGTCTTTCTGCGTGTGGGCCGCGACGCGGTCTATGAGCTGAACGCTGCGGGCGGCTGCCAGGATCTGGACTTCGCCCAGCAGGTGGCGCTGATCCCCGACGGCGGCATGGCCGGGTCGCGGCTGTGCACTGACGACTGGGCCAGGGTGGTCGTGGCCGGTTCGACCTCGCCTTCGACCGTCTGCCGCGTCCGCATCAGCCGCCAGTTGACCGCGGCGGAGGTGGCCGCCCTGCCGCCGCGCCACCGGCCCTAGGGTTCAGGGTTTCTGGGCGTAGCCCAGCCGCTGGTTCAGCTTTTCGATCAGGTCGATGGCCGTGTCGGCGATGACCGAGCCGGGCGGATAGACGGCGGCCGCGCCCATGTCGATCAGGGTCTGGACGTCCGACGGCGGGATGACCCCGCCGACCACGATCATGATGTCGGGACGGCCCAGCTTCTCCAGTTCGGCCTTCAGTTCGGGCACGAGCGTCAGGTGGCCGGCGGCCAATGACGAGGCGCCGACGGCGTGGACGTTGCGCGCCACCGCCTCCTTCGCCGCTTCGGACGGAGTCTGGAACAGCGAGCCGGCGACAGCCTCGAGCCCCAGGTCGCCATAGGCGGTGGCGATGACCTTCTGGCCGCGGTCGTGGCCGTCCTGGCCGAGCTTGGCGATCAGGATGCGCGGCGGGCCGCCGTCGTTCTCGACAAAGGCGGCGACCATGTCGCGGGCGCGGCTGATCTTCGGATCGGCGCCGGCTTCCCTGGCGTAGACGCCGGAGACGGTCTTCACGGTGGCGACGTGGCGGCCGAAGGCGGCCTCCAGCGCGTCGGAGATTTCGCCGACGGTGGCGCAGGCGCGGGCGGCCTGGACCGACAGCTCCAGCAGGTTGGCGGTCCCGCGCGCGCCCTCGGTCAGGGCGTCCAGCGCGGCCCGGGTCCTGGCCTCGTCGCGTTCGGCGCGAAGGCGTTTCAGCTTGTCGATCTGGGCCGTGAGGACGGCGGCGTTGTCGACCTTCAGCATGGGGATGTCGTCGACCGCGTCGGACAGATAGCGGTTCACGCCGACGACGGTCTGCTGGCCGGTGTCGATGCGGGCCTGGGTGCGGGCCGAGGCCTCCTCGATCCGCATCTTGGGCACGCCGGCCTCGATGGCTTTCGCCATGCCGCCCAAGGCCTCGACCTCGGCCATCAGGACGCGGGCCCTGTTCGCCAGTTCGTGGGTCAGGCGTTCGACGTAGAAGCTGCCGCCCCACGGGTCGATGACCGTCGTCAGGCCGGTCTCCATCTGCAGCAGCAGCTGGGTGTTGCGCGCGATCCGGGCCGAGAAGTCGGTCGGCAGGGCCAGCGCCTCGTCCAGCGCATTGGTGTGCAGGCTCTGGGTCTGGCCGCCGGCCGCGGCCATGGCCTCGACCATGGTGCGGGGCACGTTGTTGAACACGTCCTGCGCCGCCAGCGACCAGCCCGAGGTCTGGCAGTGGGCGCGCAGGGACAGCGACTTAGGATCCTTCGCGCCGAATTGCGAGACCGCTTCGGCCCACAGCAGGCGGCCGGCGCGCAGCTTGGCCACCTCCATGAAATAGTTCATGCCGATGGCCCAGAAGAAGCTCAGGCGCGGCGCGAACCGGTCCACGTCCATGCCCGCCGCGACCCCGGCCTTCAGATATTCGACCCCGTCGGCGAGGGTATAGGCCAGCTCCAGATCGGCCGAGGCCCCGGCCTCCTGCATGTGATAGCCGCTGATCGAGATGGAGTTGAATTTCGGGGTCTCGGCCGCGGTCCAGGCGAAGATGTCCGACACGATCCGCATCGAGGGCCCGGGCGGATAGATGTAGGTGTTGCGGACCATGAACTCCTTGAGGATGTCGTTCTGGATGGTCCCGGTCAGGGCCGCGTGCGGCACGCCCTGCTCCTCGGCGGCGACGACATAGAGGGCCAGGATCGGCAGGACGGCGCCGTTCATGGTCATCGACACGCTCATCTTGTCGAGCGGGATGCCGTCGAACAGGGTCCGCATGTCGTAGATGCTGTCGATGGCCACCCCGGCCATGCCGACATCGCCCTTCACCCGCGGGTGGTCGGAATCGTAGCCCCTGTGTGTGGCCAGATCGAAGGCGATCGACAGCCCCTTCTGACCGGCCGCGAGGTTGCGACGGTAGAAGGCGTTGGAGGCCTCGGCGGTCGAGAAGCCGGCGTACTGGCGGATGGTCCAGGGGTTGCCGGCGTACATGGTCGGATACGGACCGCGCACATAGGGGGCGATGCCCGGCAGGCCGTGGATGAAGTCGAGGCCCTCGACGGCGTCGGGGCCGTAGGCGGTTTCGACGGTCAGGCCTTCGGGCGTGTTCCACGCATCGCGGGTCGGGCCGGCGCCGGTGGGGTCGAGGTCGAGCGGGATTTTGGTGAAGTCGGGCGCGCTCATCGGCCGGCCTCCCAGGTTTCAGTCTCGAACGGGGCGGCGAACCGGATCGGGATCAGCGGATCGCAGGCGTCGCCGCCGGTCAAGCGGGCCGGCCGCGGCTCGGCCTCGAACGGCGCGGGGCGGGGCTCGGGATCGACGAATTTGGTCACGCCGACCAGATGCGCTGCGCCGCTCGCCAGCGCCGCCTCGCGCTCGGCCCGTGCGGCGGCGACGCGGTCCTGAATGTCGCCGGTGCGCAGGGCGACGATCAGGCCGCCCTCGCCCTCGATGCGCTGGAATTCGGCCCAGCCGGCCTCGGCCAGGTCGCGGGTGCGGGCGTCGAGGAACCACGAACCCGCCGCCGGATCGTCGACCCGGCCCAGATGGGCCTCCTCCATCAGCACGGCCTGGGTGTTGCGCGCCTGACGGCGGGCGAAGGCGTCGGAGCGGCCGTTGGCGCGCGACAGGCCGTCCAGCACCACGGCGTCCGCCCCGCCGATCGCCCCGGCGAAGCCGGCCGCCGTCAGCCGCAGCAGATTGGGCCAGGGGTCGCGGGCCGACAGCATGCGGCGCGACGAGCGGGCCTCGATGATCGCGGGCGTTTCGGCGCCGAACGCCTTGCCGATGGAGCGCCAGATCAGACGCAGGGCGCGGACCTTGGCGAGGCCGTCGAAATACTCCTGGTCGACCGAGACGGCGAGCACCGTCCCTTTCAGCGCCCGTTCCTCGGTCATTCCGGCGGCGACGGCCGCGCGGATCAGGGCGACGGCGTTGGCGGCGGCGAAGCCCAGTTCCTGGGCGATCGAGCCGCCGGCCTCATGCACGACCCGGCCGCCGGCGAGGAAGAAGCTGGCCTCGGGATAGGCGCCGGCGTGACGCGCCGCCGTATTGGCCGCCAGCGTCAGATGCTCCTCGATCGTGCGGGGGGCGGCGCCCGTTTCGGCGAAGGCCGACAGCGGGTCCATGTGGAACATCAGTTTCGCGCGCGGCGAGCCCTTGGCCGCAACGGCCAGGGCGTTGGCCGCCTCGGGGCCGTCGAGGCCGGCGTCCAGTCCGACCGCGGCCAACTCCAGCGCCACGCCGTCCAGCGCCCGCGACAGGGGCTCGGAGTCCGACAGGATTGCGCCCTTGAGCAGGATGGAGGCCGCGCCGCCTTCGAGGTCGGCAAGGGCCGCCGCATTGACTTCCGCCGCACCGTCGCCCTCGATCAGGGTCCGCACGTCCCAGGCCCGCCCATCCGCGTCCGAGGGCCGGGGCGCCGAAATCGCCGTGATCCCGCTCACGCCCGCATACAGGGGCCGCACCGCCAGACCGTCGGCGTCCAGATGCACCAGGCTTTCCAGCGGCCGGTCCTTCAGCGCCTTTTCGGCCAGGACGCGCCAGTCTGCGGGAGAGGGGGTCGGAAACAGGTCGGACATCCGCCTCCAATGCATCGCGGACGCGCGCCGGTCCAGACCCCGGCCAGGCCCGTCCGTCACCCGTCATGTTGCGGTTCCGCCGGCGGCTTCCAACATGCGGAGCGTCCCCCTGCCCCCGGAGCGCCCCATGGCCGACCTGTCCGCCTTCCCGATCACGCAGCGCTGGCCCGCCGCCCATCCCGACCGGTTGCAGCTCTATTCGCTGAACACCCCCAACGGGGTGAAGGTCTCGATCATGCTGGAAGAGATCGGCCTGCCGTATGAGGCGCATTTCATCGACATCGGCAAGAACGAGAGCTGGACGCCGGAATATCTGTCGCTGAACCCGAACGGGAAGATTCCGGCCATCATCGATCCCGACGGTCCGGGCGGGACGCCGCTGGCCCTGTTCGAATCCGGAGCCATCCTGATCTATCTGGCCGAGAAGACCGGCAAGCTGCTGTCGGCCGATCCGGCGACCCGGTACCAGACCATCCAGTGGGTCATGTTCCAGATGGGGGCGATCGGCCCGATGTTCGGGCAGCTCGGCTTCTTCCACAAATTCGCGGGCCGGGCGTACGAGGACAAGCGTCCGCTGCAGCGCTACGTCGCGGAGTCGAAGCGGCTGCTGGGCGTGCTCGAGACGCGGCTCGAGGGGCGCGACTGGATCATGGACGACTATTCGATCGCCGATGTCGCCACCCTGGGCTGGGTGCGCAATCTGATCGGCTTCTACGAGGCGCGCGACCTGGTCGGATTTGACAGCCTGAAGACCGTCCCGGCCTGGCTGGAGCGCGGGCTGGCGCGGCCGGCGGTGCGGCGCGGGCTGGAGATTCCGGCCCGACCCTAGCGTTTGCGGAAGCGTTTGGCCTCGGCGGCCATGCCGGCGCCCCAGGGTTCGGGCGTCGTGTCCTCGGGCTGGAACGGCAGTTCGCCGGCGACGCCGCGCATGGCCAGGGCCAGGGGCAGGGCGAAATGGCCCAGCATGCGCAGCGGCTTGCGCCGGTCGTCCGCGACATCCCAGCCCTCGGCGGCGAAGGCGTCGAGCAGGTCGAAACCTTCAAGATGCTGGATGTCGTCCCAGTCGGCGGGCAGGGCGATGGCTTCCGCCGCCTCGACGGTCAGGCCGAAGGCGGCCTGGGCCGTCGCATCGATGTCGGGGAATTCCGCGCGCGCGTCCGGATCGGCATGGCGCGGTTTCATCAGCGCCTTCATCTCCAGATCGGCGACGCCGGGCAGGTCGAGCAGGCGGCGAAGTTTCGGGCGGCTGTTCATGGTCACGGCTTGAACCCGCGGTCGCGCCTATGTCAACGAACCCTAGCGAGGGTCGAAGGACCGGGTTTCCGTCAGGGGCGCGATGAACAGCCGGTCGCAGCGCTGGCGGTCGTCGGTCAGAGGGATCGCCTCGAACGCCTCGCCGGAGGCGTCGAGCACCTCGGCGGCCATGGCGTCGAACGCCGCCTCATGTCCGGATCGTCGGAACAGCACGACCCCGTCCTTGGCGTCGAGAACGCCGTAAGCCGGAGAACCTTCGAGGAGGGTGTCGAGATTGAGGGCCATGACAGGGCAATCCCCGAAACGGCCGAAGGTTCAATCGCGGGCGGAGAACCGGCCGGCGCCGGTCGGGCGGGATTGTCAGGGAAGGAATGGTGGACGCGACAGGGATTGAACCTGTGACCCCCTCGATGTCAACGAGGTGCTCTCCCGCTGAGCTACGCATCCGCCAAGACGGTTCCGGACAGGTCCGGAACGGGAAGGAGCGGTCTATAACCCCTTGAGGGCGCTGACCGCAAGGGCGAAACCAGGGCGATTCGATCTCATCATCGTGACCGCCCGCGGCGGATTTCAGGCCGCCGCCACCATGCGTTCGACTTCGCCCACGAGGTCGCGAAGGTGGACGGGCTTGGACAGGACCTTGGCCTGCGGGCTGGCCTGGGCGGCGCTGAGCGCCACGGCCGCGAAACCGGTGATGAACATGATGCGGATGCCGGGCTGGCGGGCGGCGGCGACGCGCGCCACCTCGATGCCGTCGGCGCCGGGCATGACGATGTCGGTCAGCAGCAGGTCCCACGGGCCCTGGTCGAGGGCGTCGATGGCGTCGTCGCCGTTCTCGCAGTCGACCACGGAATGGCCGGCCCGCTCCAGGGCGCGGGTCAGGAACCCGCGCAGGGAGTGGTCGTCCTCGGCCAGAAGAATGCGCGCCATGTGATTTTCGCCCCGGATCGTCTTTACGCCAAGCTAGGCCCGCACTGGTAAACCCGCCATGAAAATCAGCGGCATGCCACCGCCGTCCCCTGTGGATGACGCGCTGAAACAGGCTATGGCTGCGGCATGAATTCAGCAGACGGCAGCGGGGATCACGCGGACGACGGGGCCGGTTTCGCCCTGGTGCGGCCCGCCGCGCCCGGTCGGTTCGTCTTCGCCTCGCCCCATTCCGGCGGGCTGTACCCGGCCGACATGGGCGCCGATCCGGCTCTGCCCGAGGCCAGCCTGCGCAGCGCCGAGGACGCCCTCGTCGACCGGCTGATCGCGCCGGGCGCGGAGGGCGGCGCGGCGCTGGTGCTGGGGCGGCTGGGCCGGGCCTATGTCGATCTCAACCGCGATCCCGCCGATCTGGACCCGGCGCTGATCGAGGGGGCCGGCGCCGGCGCGGGGTCTCCGCGAACGGCGGCGGGCTATGGCGTCATCCCCCGGCTGAGCGGCGACGGACTTCCGCTGTACGCGCGCCGGCTGACGCTGGACGAGGCGCGCGAACGGATCGCCCGGGTGCACGCCCCCTATCACGCGGCGCTCGGCGAGCAGATGCAGGCGGCCCGGGCGCGGCGCGGCGAGGCGGTGCTGGTGGACTGGCATTCGATGCCCGCGCGGGCGACGCAGGCCGCCGGCGGCGCGCGGGGGCCCGACGTGGTGCTGGGCGACCGGCACGGATCGTCCTGTTCGGCGGACCTGACGCGGCGGCTGCGGCGGGCCTTTGAGGGGCTGGGCTGGCGGGTGGCGCTGAATCAGCCCTATGCGGGCGGCTGGACGACCCAGGCCTGGGGGCGGCCCGCCGAGGGGTTTCACGCCATCCAGATCGAACTGAACCGCGCCCTGTATTTCGACGAGGCGTCCCGGACCCCGTCCGCGGGCTGGTCCCGGACACAGAAGGGCGTCGCCCGGGTGATCGCGGGCTTGCTGGCCGACGACGTTTGACGCCTCTAGCCGACGGGCGGGGCGGGCGTCGGCGCTTGCGGCGCCGCCATCTCGTCGCAGCAGTCATCCTTGCAGCAGCAGCCGGCGATCGTGCCGGCGGCGGCGGCGCCGGCCACCAGCAGGACAGCGGCGCCGGCGGCGATGGCGAGTCTGGATCGAATGGTCATGATCGTCCCCTGTGCGATATCGACAGGAAACCTAGCACCGTCGCCCGCCGCGCGACAAAAAAAGCCGCGCCCGAAGGCGCGGCATTAAAGTCTTTAGGGAGGAAACGCCCAGGAAGGGCATGACGCCCGGAGGCGTCGAAAACCAAGCTAGTGTGCAGTGCACAAACCGTCAAGACGGTATTTCGCACCTGCGTTCACGCCGTGTAACGGTACGGTCGTTCCATGTGATCGACCTGTAACCGGTTTCCGGGGAAAAACTGTCCAGACGCAAGCGCATCTGCGAACAACCTTGGGCGTTCAGCGTCACGGCTCGAGCAATCGCCGCGCGCTGCGGATCGCGCGGGCGGCGGGGGACCCGGCCTGGCGCCAGACCAGCAGACAGAAGGCGGCGGCGACGCCGACGGCCAGCCACAGCGGTCCGAACAGCCAGGCCGCCGCCGCCAGGGCGAAATAATAGCCGCGCACGCCCTGGCTGAAGGCGCTGAGCGCGGGGTTCAGCAGGTTGGCCGCCGCATCGCCGAGCGCCACCCGGTCCGCCTCTGTGTGCACCTCGGGCGCCGCGCCGATCAGGGCCAGCGAGTAGTTCAGCTGGCGGATCGACCAGATGAAATCCAGCAGGCCACGGGCCAGGCAGACCAACACCAGGGCCAGCTTGGCCTCGAGCAACCGGGTCGGCACGTCTTCGGCGCCGACCGAGGCGAACCCCTGAAGCGCCTGCTCGCCGCCGAACAGGACGCTGGCCACCGCCGCGATCAGCAGCAGGTTGGTCGAGGCGAAAAAGCCTCCGGAATTGATGGTGTGGCCCAGCAACTGGCTGTCGACGAGGCGAATCTCGCGATGGGTCATGGCCGTCATCCACACCCGGCGGACGACCATCATGTCGTCGTTCAGCGTGCCGCTGCGCCGCGCCAGCAGGCCGAGCAGGGGGCCGTAGCCGAGCCAGCAGAGGATGAAGAGGCCGAGGGCCAGCCAGTCGAACAGGGTCATCGGAGGGTCCTCGTCATCCCCCCATGGTGGCGCGCGCGGCCCCGGCGCTCAAGCCGCGAGTGACCGCGGCGCCGGCGCCAGGGCCAAAGCATGCTCCGCCTTGCTTCGGGCGCCGTGCACGCCTATCACGCCCGCCACTTCGTATCGCACTGCACCATAATCGAGCGCGCCATGAATATCGACGCCATCCCCGTCGGCCCCAACCCGCCCTGGGACGTCAATGTCATCATCGAGATCCCGCAGGGCGGCCTGCCGGTGAAGTACGAGATGGACAAGGCGTCGGGCGCCCTGTTCGTCGACCGCTTCCTGCACACGGCGATGTACTATCCGGGCAACTACGGCTTCATCCCGCACACCCTGTCGGACGACGGCGATCCCTGCGACGTGATCGTGCTGAACCCGACGCCGGTGGTGCCGGGCTGCATCATCCGCTCGCGCCCGATCGGCGTGCTGAAGATGGAAGACGAGGCCGGCGGCGACGAGAAGATCCTSGCCGTGCCSGTCGACAAGCTGAACCCCTACTACACCGACATCGCCAGCTACCGGCAGCTCCCGGCCATYCTGGTCGAGCAGATCGAGCATTTCTTCACCCGCTACAAGGACCTGGAGAAGAACAAGTCGGTGACGGTGAAGGGCTGGGGCGACGCCGGCGAGGCCGCCGAACTGATCGCCGCGGGCATGCGCGCGCACCAGGCCAAGCTGAAGTCGAAAGCGGCCAACGCGGCGTAATCGTCGTCTCTCTCCCCTTTATGGGGAGGGTGGTCGCGAAGCGACCGGGTGGGGAACGGCTGACACACCCACCCTGTCGTCGCTTCGCACCGACATCCCTCCGCATAAAGGGAGGGAGAACGCTTCCCCTCTCCGCTCGCTGCGCTATGTGTCGCCCATGGCCGCCGCCGAAACCCCCGCCGACATCTTCAAGCGCGCGCTCGCCCATGCGNGGGGGGGGGGGGATGTCAGACGCACCCCACCCGGCCGCTTCGCGGCCACCCTCCCCATAAAGGGGAGGGAGAACGCTTCCCCTCTCCGCTCGCTGCGCTATGTGTCGCCCATGGCCGCCGCCGAAACCCCCGCCGACATCTTCAAGCGCGCGCTCGCCCATGCGGCGCGGGCGCTGGCCGAGCAGTCCGAGCTTGAGGTCACGTTCGGTTCGGACGGGCCGAAACTGGCCAACGGCGTCCTGACCCTGCCGCATCCGCCGCGCGATCCCGGCGCGACCGGCAACGCCGCCCTGCGAGGCCAGGCCGACCGGCTGGCGCTGCGCCTGGCCAATCACGACGAAGGCCTGCACGCCCGGCTGCGGCCCGTGGACACGCGCGCCGCCGAGGTGTTCGAGGCCGTGGAACAGGCTCGCGTCGAGGCCGTCGGCTCGACCGCCCTCGCCGGGGTCCGGGCCAATATGAGCGCGGCCCTGCTGACCCGTCTGGAGAAGATGGGGGCCCTGCGCGTCACCGAGGCCGAGCGGGTCCCGGTGGCCGAGGCCGTGGCCCTGCTGGTGCGCGAGCGCCTGACCGGCCAGCGCGCGCCCGACGGCGCCGGCGCCATGCTGGATCTCGTGCGCACGAGCATCGAGGACAGGGCCGGGGCGAAGCTGAACGCCCTGGCGGCGGCAGCCGGCAACCAGGCGATGTTCGCCGAGCGGCTGAAGGACGTGTTGCGGGCGCTGGACCTTGATCCCGGCGACGGGCGCGGCGACGACGCCTCGGACAATCAGGGCGACGAGGAGCCCCCGCAGGACCCCGACGCCGCCGACGACCAGGACGAGGAGGAGGACGCCGGCGGCGGCGAGGGCCAGTCGATGGACGGCTCGGCCGACGACAGGGCCGAGGGCGAGGACCGCGACAGCCGCCCGGACGGCGCGCCCGGTGATCCCGACGGCGAGGCCTCGGACAACGGCCCCGACGTCAACGAAGGCTCCCTGCCCAACCGCCAGCAGACCGCCGACGACGGCCGCGCCATCGACGCCTATCGGGTGTTCACGACCGCCTTCGATGAAGTGGTCGACGCCGCCGACCTGTGCGACCCCAACGAGCTGGAKCGGCTGCGSGCCCTGCTGGACCAGCAGCTGACGGCCCTGTCGTCGGTGGTGTCGCGSCTSGCCAACAAGCTGCAGCGCCGGYTSATGGCGCAGCAGAACCGCAGCTGGCATTTCGATCTCGAGGAGGGGGTGCTGGACACCGCCCGCCTGACCCGGATCATCACYGACCCGACCAGCCCSCTGAGCTTCGATCTCGAGGAGGGGGTGCTGGACACCGCCCGCCTGACCCGGATCATCACTGACCCGACCAGCCCGCTGAGCTTCAAGGCCGAGAGCGAGAGCCCCTTCCGCGACACGGTGGTGACCCTGCTGCTGGACAATTCCGGCTCGATGCGCGGGCGGCCGATCATGGTCGCGGCGGTGTGCGCCGACATCCTGGCGCGGACGCTGGAGCGCTGCGGGGTCAAGGTCGAGATCCTCGGCTTCACCACCCGGGCGTGGAAGGGCGGCCAGTCGCGCGAGGCGTGGATCACGGCCGGCAAGCCCGCCAATCCGGGCCGTCTGAACGACCTGCGCCACATCATCTACAAGTCCGCCGACGCGCCGTGGCGGCGGGCCAAGAAGAGCCTCGGCCTGATGATGCGCGAGGGGCTGCTGAAGGAAAACATCGACGGCGAGGCCCTGACCTGGGCCCACGAACGGCTGCTGGCCCGCACCGAGTCGCGCCGCATCCTGATGGTCATCTCGGACGGGTCGCCGGTCGACGATTCCACCCAGTCGGCCAATGCCGCCCTGTATCTGGACAAGCACCTGCGCCAGATCATCGCCGAGATCGAGACCCGTTCGCCGGTCGAGCTGATGGCCATCGGCATCGGCCACGACGTGACCCGCTGGTATCGCCGCGCCGTGACCATCGTCGATGTCGAACAGCTGGCCGGGGCCATGGTCGAAAACCTGGCCGCCCTGTTCGACGCCGAGCCCAAGGCCGTCTCGGCGGGCCGCCGCCGGAAGGCCGCGTGAGGCGGCTCGCCGCCGTCGTCCTGACATGGCTGCTGGGCGCCTGCGCGGGCGCGGGTGCGGTTTCCGAACCCTGGCGAGGCACCGCCGGCGGCTGGACCCCGATTGCCGCCGAAATCCGCCCCATCGGGCTGGGCGCGCCCGGCGGCGTCCGGCTGGCTCCGGGCGTGCGGTTCGCCGGTGGACTTCAGATCGTCGCGCCCAGGGGCGACCGGTTGCACGGCCTGTCAGACCTGAAGCTGGTGGACGGAGACTTCATCGCCGTCACGGATGCGGGGGATCTGGTGCGTGGGCGGCTGGGGTTCGATCGGCGGGGTCGGCTGGCGGGCCTGTCCGGTCTGCGTCTGCGAGGCCTGACCGCCGAAGACGGGCGCGGCTTCCCGAGCAAGGCCGACGGCGACGCCGAAAGCCTGGCGATCACGGCGGACGGCGATCTGCTCGTCGGTTTCGAACAGAGGCCGCGCCTGTGGTCCTATGGCCCGCTCGACGGCCTGCGAGACCGTCCCTCTCCGCGGGCGGTTCCGCCCGTCCCGCCCGGAAACGACGGCCTGGAAGCGCTGGCGGCCGGACCGGACGGCCTGCGCGCCGCCGCGGAGGGCGGTGGAGTCTGGGATTGCGCGCCCCTGCGATGCGTCGAGGTCGTCGCGCCGCCGGCGACGCCGCCTGCAATCGCCGACTGGCGCATCACCGGCATGGACCGCGACCCGGCGGGCGGCGGCTGGTTCGTCGTCGAGCGCCTGTACCGCGCGCCGTTCGACATGCGCGCGCGCCTGCGCCGCATGGACGCGTCAGGCCGGCCGGGCCCCGTGCTGGCGACCCTCGGCCTGCCGTCAACGACCGATAATTTCGAGGGCGTGGCGGCGACGGCGGGCGTGTCAGGGACGCGCCTCTACATCCTGTCGGACGATAACGACAATCCGCGGCAGCGGACCCTGCTGCTGGCCTTCGACGTCGAGCCCGCCGTTACGCCCTAGCCGACCGGCGGAGTCCGGGCGCCCTGCATCTGGCGCAACATTTCGCGGCTGTCGGCGCGATCCTCGCCGCTCTGGACCACGCTGCGGCAAATCCGACGGCCGAAGCGCGATCCGGTCACCGGCTCGGTCCGGCAGACCTGCGTCGGTTGGGCCTGCTCCGCGACGACGCTTGCGCCCGAGGGCGCCGGAGCGGCTTCGGCTGCGGTCGCCGCGACGGGCGCCGGCGCGACCGCGGGGGTCCGGGCTGGAGGTGTCTGCTGCGACAAGACGAGCGAGGCCAGCAAGGCGACGGGGAACGGCACACGGCTCTCCTGTGAAACTTCGGGCCTATAATGCCAACGGGGCGGCGGATCGCAACCCGTACGTGCGGTCAGACCTTTTCGCTGATCCTGATCGCCACACGGCAACCGGCCTTTATGACCGCGCTCAGCAGACCATAGCCAGGCGCCTCGCGGGCCCCGTGGTCCACGGCGTGATCGTGGTGCGCCAGCTCCTCGTCCCGGAAAACAGACAGCTCCGCCGCCAACGCGGGATCGCTCTCGCGCAGCTCGGCGATCTGGTCGGCGTAGTGTTCCTCGATGACGCTCTCGACCGCCTCGGTGCAGGCGTGGGCGGCCTTTTCGCCCATCAGGGCCGTGCCGGTCCCCAGGGCCAGGGCGGCCAGGCGCCAGACCGGGGTCATCGCCGTGGGCCGCACCCGTTCGGCGTTCAGCAGGGCGTCGAAGCGCGCCAGATGCACCGCCTCCTGGGCCTGCATCCCGCCCGTATCGGCGACCAGCGCCGCCTTGCCCGCGCGGCCCTCGAACACGGCCTTCTGGGCCCGATAGATGTGGACGGCGGCGTATTCGCCCGCGTGATCGACGCGCAGGATTTCGGCCCGGCGACGGCGGCTCGCGCCCCGTCCCGGCCGGGCCAGAGGAATGCGCCGACCGGTCGTGGAATCCGCTACGGGAGGTTCAGGTTCGAGGCGCTCTGGCATCCTTGGGCCTCTTTGCGGCGAGCAGGCTGAAGATGGCGAGGGCCGCCGAGATCAGGGCGTTCCATCCTGCCATCGACAGGCCGAGGAACCGCCATGTCACCGTGTCGCAGAAGACCGGCGCCTCGATCGGTCCGGCGCCGAGGGCGAGCGCGGCCAGGCTTTCGAGATTGACGTCTCCCCCGCCGGCGCAGGTCGCGGGCAGTTCCCACCACTTCATCTCACCGCCCATGTGGAAGACGGCGGTGATCGTCCCGGTGGCGAAGACGACGGCCAGCAGGAAGGCGGCGATGCGGGGCGTGCCGCGGCTGCCGCGGCTGATGACGTGCCAGAGGGTGGCGGTCAGGGCGATGACGACGGCGCCCCAGTAGACCTCGCGCTGCTTGAGACACAGGTTGCACGGCGCCAGGCCGGCGAACCGCTCGAACGCATGCGCCGCGCCCAGCAGCGCCAGCGAGGCGGCGAGGGCGAAGGCGGTCCACCACCGCGTCAGGAGTCGATAAAGGCGTCTCATCGGACGACGTTCATAGCCGCGCCGGAACGCCGCGTCGATGAGGCTCGCTCGATCAGAGAAGCTTGACCGCCACGATGGCGCCGACGAGCACCACCAGGCCGATGATGCTCCACATCGCCAGCCGCTTCTCGACCATCGCCAGCATGGCCGGGCCCCAGCGCTTGAGGATGAAGGCCTCGGCATAGAAGCGCGCGCCCCGGGTCACGACGCACAGCGCCACGAACAGGGGAAAGTTGAACTGGAAGATGCCCGAGGCGATGGTGATCAGCTTGAACGGGATGGGCGTAAGGCCCTTGATCAGGATCACCCAGGCCCCGTGTTTCTGGAACAGGGCCTTGGACGCCTCGAAGGTGTCGGCCTTGCCCAGCCACGTCAGGATCATCATCCCGACATCGGTGAGGAAATAGCCGATCGCATAGCCCAGCACGGCGCCCAGCACCGACGCCACGGTGCAGACGGTCGCATAGAAATAGGCCCGATCCGGCCGGGCCAGGATCATCGGCGCCAGCATCACGTCGGGCGGAATGGGGAAGAAGGAACTCTCGGCGAACGAAACCGCGGCCATGGCCGGCGTGGCGTGTTTGCTGCGGGCCAGGGCGAAGACCCAGTCGTAGAGCTTGCGGAGCATGGAATTCCTTCGGCGGCGGCCGGACCGGTCGCCTCTAGCAGGCGGCGTGGACCGGCGCACCTGCCGAAACAGGCCGTTATTCGCGATCGCGGCGAAGGGTCGCTATAGAGGCCGGCTTCCCGCCCCTCCCCAGGATGGACCTTCCCATGCGCTATCTGCACACCATGGTCCGGGTCACGGACCTTGACGCCTCGCTGCGATTCTACCGCGACCTGCTGGGTCTGGTGGAGACGCGCCGGATGGAGAACGAGGCCGGGCGCTACACCCTGGTCTTCCTCGCGGCCCCCGCCGACCGGACGCGCGCGGAGGCCGAGCGGTCGCCCGAGGTCGAACTGACCTTCAACTGGGACCCCCAGCCGTATGACGGCGGGCGCAATTTCGGCCATCTGGCCTATCGGGTGGATGACATCTACGCCGCCTGCCGGACGCTGATGGACGGGGGCGTGGTGATCAACCGGCCGCCGCGCGACGGCAATATGGCCTTCGTCCGCTCGCCCGACGGCATCTCCATCGAACTGCTGCAGGAAGGCGCGCCCCTGGCCCCCGCCGAGCCCTGGGCCTCCATGCCGAACACCGGCAGCTGGTGACCGTGCGGACCCTGATCGCCGTCATCGCCGCGGCCGGGACGCTGGCGGCCTGCGCCTCCACCTCCGAGACCTATCCGTCGCGCACGGCGACGGAACAGCTGCTGGTCGCGCGCGCCGCCGACCGCGCGGTCGAGGGCCTGACCCTGCCGATCCCGGCGGGATCGCGGGTCTTCGTCGACGCCGCCTTCTTCCAGGCCGAGAACGCCGCCTATGCGGTCAGCGCCATCCGCGGCGCCCTGTCCGAGGCGGGCTACGCGCTTGCCCCGTCCAGGGTCGAGGCCGACGCGGTGTTCGAACTGCGCGCCGGGGCGCTGTCGCTGGAACAGATGCGCCGCGTCTTCGGCCTGCCCGAGATGCGCGTGCCGATCAACGACAGCTTCAACGTCGTCTCGGTGCCCGAACTGTCGCTCTACAGCCAGCGCGATCGCGTCGGCGTCGCCGAGTTCTCGGGCTTCCTCTACGAACCCCGGACGGGCGCGCCGCTGGGGGCGGTCGTACCGATGACGGGCGAGTACCGCATCCGCAGCCACAAACTGCTGATGATCGCCGCCTGGGGCCAGCAGAGCGTCGAACCCGGCGAACGCGACCCCGGCGACAGCTGGCGGCAGTTCTAGAGACCAAGGCTTGCGCCCCGCGCGGTGACCGGAGATGGTCGCGGGCTCAGTGTTCCGGGGGTTCCCATGCGCCGTCTGCTCGTCTCGTCCGCCGCCGCCTTCGCCCTGCTGGCGGGGACGCCCGCCCTGGCGCAGGACCCCCACGCCGGCCACGCCGGGCATGCGGTCCCGGTCCCGGCGCAGAGCGAGGACGCCCGGCTGGCGGCCTTCTTCGAACAGGCCTTCCAGGAGCGGGTCGCGCTGAGCCCGCAGACCATGACCTCGCTGGGGCTCAAGACCGGCTACGACAGGCTGGACGACGCCACCGACGCCGCGTCCGATCGCCAGCTGGCCCTGGCCGAGAGCCAGCTGGTGCGGCTGAACGACGAATTCAATCCGCGGACCCTGAGCCCCGAAAGCCGGGTGTCGTGGCGGCTGTTCGAATACGGGGTCGAGCAGGCGCGGCTGTCGAACCGCTGGCGCGACTGGAATTATCAGTTCGCGGCCAACGGCAATCCCACCACGGGTCTGCCGGTCTTCATGATCAACAACCACCGCGTCGGCGACGTGTCCGACGCCGAAGCCTATGTGGCCCGGCTGCGCGACGCCGGGCGGGTCATGGACGAGATTTCCGCCGAGCTGCGCGACCGGGCGTCGAAGGGGATCATCTCGCCGAATTTCGTGTTCGAGCCGTCGATCGCCAACACCCGCAACATCATCGCCGGCGCGCCCTTCGACGGCGGCGCCGACAATCCGGTCTGGGCCGATTTCCAGAAGAAGGTCGGCGCGCTGGACGCCGACCAGGCGACGAAGGACCGGCTGCTGGCCGAGGGGCGCGAAGCCCTGACCGGCGAGTGGAAGCGTGGCTATGACGGGGTGCTGTCGGCCCTGGCCGAGGTGCAGGTCCAGGCCGCGGCCATGCCGGACCGGGACGGCGGCGTCTGGCGGCTGCCGGACGGGGAGGCCTTCTACAACGCCCGTCTGCAGCTCTCGACGACCACCGACCTGACGGCGGACCAGATTCACGAGATCGGTCTGGCCGAGGTGGCGCGGCTGCAGGGCGAGATGCAGACCATCATGACCCAGGTCGGCTTCACCGGCTCGCTGCAGGAGATGTTCGCCTTCCTCAAGACGGATCCGCGCTTCCAGTATCCGAACACGCCCGAGGGCAAGGAGCAGTATCTGACCGACTCGCGGGCCTTCATCGCCCAAGTGATGGAGGCCGCGCCGCGCTGGTTCCACGACCTGCCCGAGGCGGCGCTGGAGGTGCGGTCGGTCGAGCCGTGGCGCGAGGCGACGGCCTCGGTCGCCTTCTACAATTCGCCGGCTCCCGACGGGTCGCGGCCCGGCATCTACTACGTCAACCTGTCGGACATGACCCAGGTGCTGAAGCCCCAGATCGAGGCCATCAGCTATCACGAGGGCGCGCCGGGCCATCACTTCCAGATCGCCTACGCCCAGGAGATGGAGAGCCTGCCGCGCTTCCGCCGGTTCGGGGGTTACGGCGCCTACGCCGAAGGCTGGGGGCTCTACGCGGAGCGCCTCGGCAAGGAGCTGGGCTTCTACCCGGATCCGTATTCCGACTTCGGCCGGCTGTCGCTGGAGCTGTGGCGGTCGGTGCGGCTGGTCACGGACACCGGCCTGCATGCGAAGCGCTGGAGCCGCGAACAGGCCATTGAATATTTCCAGCGGAACTCGCTGCTGAGCGAGCGCGACATCGTCAAGGAGGTCGAGCGCTATCTGACCAATCCGGGTCAGGCGACCAGCTACAAGATCGGCGAGCTGAAGATCATGGAGCTGCGCCGGCGGGCGCAGGCGGCGCTCGGATCACGCTTCGACATCCGGGATTTCCACGCCGTCGTCCTGGGCTCGGGCTCGGTGCCGCTGGAGGTGCTGGAGGACCAGATCGACGCCTGGATCGCGGCCGGGGGCGGGGCGCCCGCCGCCTGAGACGCGGCGCGGCCCTTGGTCGCGTTGGCGGAACCATGGCCCCGCCCCAACTCTACCGTCTGAACCGTGAATGGAGACGCCGATGCCGCTCTTGATGTGCCCGAACGACAACGCCGCCATGCAGACGCTGGAACGGGGCGGCGTGCAGTTCGACATGTGCCCCAGTTGCCGGGGCGTCTGGCTGGACCGGGGCGAGCTGGAGAAGCTGATGGCCTCGGCGACGGAAGAGGGCCGCGCGTCAGCGCCCCAGGCCGCGCCGCCGCAGCAGCCATCCTATCCGCCGCAACAGCCCGCGCCCCAGCCCTGGGGCGCGCAACCGGCGTACCGCGACGAACGGTATCGCAGCCGCGACGATGACGACCACCGCTACAGGAAAAAGAAGCGGGACAGCATTTTCGACATCTTCGACTGAGGTCTAGGCGGCCAGGCCGGCGGCCCTCATCAGGCCCTTCAGCGGGGCGAGGACCTCGGGCGTGGACGACAGGGTCGCGCGCGATTCCGGGGCGCGGAACAGCCTGACGGCCTCGGCCTTGGCCCGGTCCGCCGCGGGCCCGAGAGGCGCGGTCTCGCCGGCCGCCAGCCGCAGCAGAACCGACAGCTTCTGAGGCAGGGGCGCGGGCGACCGCGCCAGCATCATCACGATCTTCGCCTCGCTCTCGACCGCGCCGCCGACGGCGCCTATGGCCGCCGAAATCTGGGTGTCGTCGCGCTCGGTCAGGCCGCAGCCGTGCACCGCCCGTTGCAGGCCGGCGAGGACGCCCAGCTTCTGCGCCGCGGTCTGGCCGACCGCGGCGGCGCGCATCTCGGTTTCGAACCGCAGGGAGCCGACGCAGGCCGACAGCCAGCGGGCCGCCGAGCGCTTGTTGGCGGTGCCGGTCACGTTCTCGCACAGCCGGGTCAGGGCCTCGGCCTCGCACAGCACCGTGGTGCACGGCTTGACATAGGCGGCCACGAAATCGGCGGTGACGATCGCCTTGGAGCGCTCGTTGAACGCGTTCTGAACCTCTTCAAGGGTGAGCAGGCGGCCGGCCGTGACGGTCAAGGCCATGGCGAGGGTGCGCAGGATGTCGATCTCGCCCGCGGCGTCGTTGGGGCGCAGGCGACGCGGGCTCATCAGCTCGCGCAGCACCATCCGGGCGAGGGCGGCCGCCAGCAGCGGGAATTCCCCGGCCTCCAGCCGCGCGCCGAGGCGGGCGGCGGGCCCCTCGACGTTCGGAACCTGCAGGGCCATCCGGACGTCCTGGCGGATCAGGGCGGCGATCTCGTTGGGAGCGACCATCCGCACCACGGCCGCCAGCGAGGCGCCCTGATCGAGCGCGGGCCCGAGGATGTCCGTCAGATTGGTGCGCGCCGCCAGCATTTCGCACAGGATCTGTTCGATCGGCACCAGCACCATGGCGCGGGGCGGACCCTCCATGGGCGCGCGCTCGGCCAGATCCATCAGGCGATCCAGCCGCGCGCGGCCGCCGCGGACCCCGATCACCGCGCCCGACACCACTCCGCCCATGATGAAGGCCCGGTCAGCCTGGCCCGCCAGCCGGTGCGCCAGGTCGGCGATCGAGCAATCCTCCAGACTGGGGAACTGTCCGCGCCGGCCCGCGGCGATGACCCGTTCGATCGCCCCGTCGGCCAGCTTCTGATAGTGGCGCACCAGATCGTGCACCGGCTGGCCCACGGCCTGGCTCTCGGGCACGGCGACCTTCTGGATGGCGTGCTGCAGCTCCACCCCCGAAGCCTCCAGCTTCTCGGCCAGGTCGGGACGGTGCAGCAGTTCGAACGCCGTCACGCCCTGACGCCCGAGCCAGTCCTCGAGCACCCGGCCGATCAACTCGCGGGACTGGGACGTATAGAAGTCCTGCGGTCCATTGCAGCGCGGACCGCTCTGGCCATCGGGCACCACCCGCTTGTGCCTCACCTCGGGCGCGCCACGGGTCAGCAGGGTCAGGCTGGCGAACTCCATGGTGTCGGGATCAAGGGTTTCCCGGGTCACCCGCACCGCCGCCGCGCGGCTGTCGGCCAGCATGTCTTCCGCCGTCTGCACCGCGATCGTGCGGTCTTCCGTGGCCATCTGGAGCGTCCAGGGCGCGGGAGCCGTCTTTCGGATATAAACTTCGTAGTGGACGGAGCCGGCCATCAAAACGCTCTTACTGTTCGCCTCCATGATGGCGCCAAGGCTTTAAGGCAGGGTTTCGTTGTGGATCATGATCGCGCGCCCCATCTTCTGGCCCGCGGCCGCTGTTGTCGGGTTTTTGGTCGACCGGCGCCGAACAATGATGGATTAGAACGGTAACGCTTGCCGTGCGTTGAGACTGCGAACGAAGAGTCTGCAAGGAGACCGCCTTTGGCCAACATCACCCTGGTCGACGACGACGAGAACATCGTCGCCTCCGTCTCGCTGGCGCTGGAAAGCCACGGTCACAAGATCACGGCGTACCACGATGGGGCCGCCGGGCTGGAGGCGCTGGAGGCCAATCCCCCGGATCTGGCCATCCTGGACGTCAAGATGCCCCGCATGGACGGGATGGAAGTCTTGCGCCGCCTGCGCCAGACCTCGCAGATCCCGGTCATCATGCTGACCTCGCGCGACGAGGAGATCGACGAAATCCTGGGCTTCAACCTCGGCGCCGACGACTACATCCACAAGCCGTTCAGCCAGCGTCTGCTGATCGAGCGGGTCAAGGCCCTGCTGCGCCGGACCGGCGCGGACGGCGGCGAGCCCGAGCCCTCGGGCGAGAATTCGGCCAAGGCCATCAAGCGCGGCAAGCTGTCGATGGACCCGGCCCGCCACGAGAGCACCTGGGAGGGCAAGCCGGTCAAGCTGACCGTCACCGAGTTCCTGCTGCTCCAGGCCCTGGCCCAGCGCCCGGGCTTCGTGAAGAGCCGCGACAACCTGATGGACGCCGCCTACGACGATCAGGTCTATGTCGACGACCGCACCATCGACAGCCACGTCAAACGCATGCGGAAGAAATTCCGGGTGGTCGACCCCGAGTTCGACGCCATCGAGACCCTGTATGGCGTCGGATACCGCTATCGCGAAAGCTGATCCGCTCCCGTCGGGAGACGACGAACCGCGCCGCCCGCTGAAACGCTTCGGGGGGTCGCGGCTCGGCGGCCTGATCCTGGCCCTGAATCTGCTCAGCCTGCTGATCCTGTTCGTCGGCGCCCTGTTGCTGAACGAGTGGAAACGCGGCCTGATCGAGGCGCGGCAGGAAACCCTGGTCGCCCAGGCCGAGCTGCTGGCCAATGTGCTGGCGGACAAGGAATACACGGTCGGCGTGCCGACGCCGCAGTTCAACGTCGAGAAGGCGCCCCTGCTGCTGCGGGACAACTTCATCCCCGCGGGCCAGCGCGCGCGGCTGTTCGATATCGACGGCCTGCTGGTCGCCGACAGCTATGCGGTGACCGAGGTCATTCCCGGACAGCCCCTGCCGCCCGCCCGCCCCGCCGGCACGCCGGCGCCGGCGGTCGATCCCGCGCTCGAGGCCCGCAGCGGGGCCGATGTGGAGCGGGCCCGGGCGGCCCTCGCCGCCGAGGTCGAGGCGGCGCTGGACGGTCAGGTCCAGTCCACCGTGCGCCGCTCCGAGAGCGGCGACCGGGTGGTGTCGGTCTCCATCCCCGTACGCCATGTGCAGCAGGTGCTGGGGGTGCTGACGCTGGAGGCCGGCGACGTCGACGAGACCCTGGACGCCCAGCGCCGCGCCCTGATGCCCTTCGCCCTCGTGGCCCTGGCGGTGAATCTGCTGGGGTCTCTGCTGCTGCACCTGTTCGTGGCCCGTCCGGTCATGCGCCTGTCGGCGGCGGCGGACGAGGTCCGGCTGCAGCGCGCCCGCGCCATCTCCCTGCCCGATCTGGAGGGCCGCAAGGACGAGATCGGCGACCTCGCCCGCTCGCTGGAGACCATGACCGAGACCCTGTCCGACCGCATGGACGCCATCGAACGCTTCGCCGCCGACGTCTCGCACGAGATCAAGAACCCCCTGACGTCGATTCGTTCGGCGCTGGAGACCCTGCCGCTGGTCAGAACGGAGGCCCAGCGCGAGAAGCTGACGGGCCTGCTGCAACAGGATGTGCGGCGGCTGGACCGGCTGATCACCGACATCTCCAACGCCTCGCGGCTGGACGCCGAACTGGCCCGGGACCGGCCCCGGACGCTGGATCTCACCACCCTGCTGAGCGAGATCGTGGGCGTCTATGAGGCGGGCCGGAAGGCCGGCGAGCCGCGCATCGCCTTTGAAGCCTCGACCGGCGATCACACCCTGGTCGTGGGCCGCGACGGACCGCTGGGGCAGGTGTTCCGGAACCTGATCGACAACGCGCGGTCGTTCAGCCCGCCGGACGGCGTGGTGCGGGTGACGCTGTCCCGCGATCCGGCCGACCCCGACCGCCCCGCCCGCGTGCATATCGACGACGACGGCCCCGGGATTCCGCCCGATAACCTCGAGACCGTCTTCCAGCGATTCTACACCTCCCGGCCCAAGGGCACGGCCTTCGGAGCCAATTCCGGCCTCGGCCTGTCGATCGCCCGCCAGATCGTCGAGGCCCACGGCGGCCGCATCCGGGCCGAAAATCGCGCGGACGCGGGCGGGGCGATCACGGGCGCGCGCTTCGAGGTCGCCCTGCCGCTGGCGGCCGGCCGGCGCGGATGAGCGGCCAGCCCCTGCACGGCACGGTCGTGGCGCGCTGGGCCCCGGCCCACGGCTGGCGCGGCGTCCTGATCACCGGTCCGTCCGGCGCGGGCAAGAGCGACCTCGCCCTGCGCCTGATCGGGCGGGGCTGGCGGCTGGTGGCCGATGACTACGCCCACGTCGTCGCCTCGGGCGGGGCCCTCTATGCGACCTGCCCGACGGCGATCGAGGGCCGCATCGAGGCGCGGGGCGTGGGCGTCGTTCCGGCCAGCGCCCTCGGCCTGGTGCGGCTCGTGCTGGCCGTGGAGCTGTCCGCGGAGCCGATCGAACGCCTGCCCGAGGCGGCCGGGAGCGTCATCGGGGGCGTGCGGCTGCCGCTCGTCCGGCTGTGCGGTTTCGAGTCGTCGGCGGTCGAAAAGGTCACACTCCTGACCAGGCCGCTTTAACCCGAGGCGGAGTTGGGCTATTCCGCCCGGCTTGCGGCGTGCTCAAGGGCCGTCGGACGCGGGGCGCGAGCTTTGGTAATGCCTTCATGATCGGGCTGGTGATTGTCACCCACGGGGGACTGGCCTCGGAATTCCTTGCGGCGATGGAGCACGTCGTGGGCCCCCAGCGCGGGGTCGCGGCCATCTGCATCGGTCCCGAGGACGACATGGAGCGCCGCCGGCGCGACATCGTCGATGCGGCCAACGCCGTCAACGACGGGGACGGCGTCATCCTGCTGACCGACATGTTCGGCGGCACGCCGTCCAACCTGGCCATTTCGGTGATGGAGGAGACCCGCGCCGAGGTCATCGCCGGTCTGAACCTGCCGATGCTGATCAAACTGGCCAGCGTGCGCGGCCGCGAACCGCTGGAAGCCTGCGTGGCCCACGCCCAGGACGCCGGCCGCAAATATATCTCGGTGGCCAGCTGGGTGCTCCAGGGCGAGAAGTGACGGCGATGTCGGGCACGTTCACCGCCACGGCCAACATCTGCAACACGCGCGGCCTCCACGCCCGCGCCTCGGCCAAATTCGTCAAACTGGCGTCCAGCTTCGACGCCGAGATCCATGTCACCCGCGACGGGGTGACGGTGAACGCCCTGTCGATCATGGGCCTGCTGATGCTGGGGGCCGGCAACGGCTGCGGCATCGAGATCGTCGGCGAGGGCGCGGAGGCCGAGGCCGCCGTGGCCGCTCTCGCCGACCTCGTCGAACGGAAGTTCGACGAGGACCAGTAGGTCAGTCCTCGGGCGAGGCCTGGACCGCCCCGATGTGGTCGACGCCGCGCCGCTCCGCGATCTCCACCTGCTTCGCCCGCTCGAGATATCGCGCCCGGTCGGCCCCGGTGCGCGTATCGGCGCAGCGCTCGCAGCTGACCCCTTCCACATAACGCGGCGAGGTCCGGCCTTCCGCGCTGACCGGCATGCGGCAGCCCCGGCACAGGGTGTGGCTGCCCGGCGTCAGGCCGTGGCCGACCGCGACGCGCTCATCGAAGACGAAGCATTCGCCACGCCACAGGCTTTCGGCCTCGGGCGTCATCTCCAGATAGCGCAGGACGCCGCCCTCCAGATGGAAGACGTCCCGGACGCCCTCGGCCTTGAGGAAGGCGGTCGCCTTCTCGCAGCGGATGCCGCCGGTGCAGTACATGGCGACCTTCGGCGGATCGGGCCGGTCCAGCAGCGCCCGCCCCTCGGTGCGGAACCAGTCCGGGAAGTCGCGGAAGCCGCGCGTATTGGGCTGGACCGCCCCCTCGAAGGCGCCGACGGCGGCCTCATAGTCGTTGCGGGTGTCGATGACGATCACGCCGGGATCGCGGATCAGGGCGTTCCAGTCCCCGGGTGCGACATAGGTCCCGGCGTCGGCGGGATCGAGGCCTGGCTGGCCCATGGTCACGATCTCGGGCTTGATCCGCACCTTCATGCGGTGGAAGGGCATGGCCGCCGCCGTGGCGTATTTGACGTCGAGGTCGGCGAAGCCGGGCAGGGCGCGAATGCCCGCCAGCACGCGCTCGATCGCCGCTTCAGGACCCGCGATGGTGCCGTTCAGGCCTTCATGGGCGACCAGCAGGGTGCCGCGCAAATCGGGGCGGCAAAGCGCCTCGAGCCGGTCCCGAACGGCTTCGCAGTCCATGATGGCCGCGAACCGGTAGAGGGCGGCCACCGTCACCGGCCCGGGGGAGCGCACAGGAGCTGAACGGGCGGACTGGGTCATGTCGACAGTGCGGGTGCCTGGTGGAGCCGAGGGGAGTCGAACCCCTGACCTCGTCATTGCGAACGACGCGCTCTACCAACTGAGCTACGGCCCCGTTTCCGGGTGCAGGCGAGCCGGCGACATACGAGGGGCGGGGCGGGAGTGTCAACGGGGTTGAGGCTCCACGACGCCTGCGACGCCGGAATCGTTGGACGCGGGGCGCGGTCACGCTAGAAGCGGGACTGATCTTGTTTCGGGAGCCCCTTTCATGGGTTACGCCATCGTCTGGCTGGTCACTACGATCCTGTCGCTCATGACCTGGGCGATCATCCTGTCGGCCATCTTCAGCTGGCTGTTCGCCTTCGACGTCATCAACCGCCGCAACCGGTTCGTGAGCCAGCTGGCGGACTTCCTCGACCGGATCACCGCGCCCCTGCTGGAGCCGTTCCGGCGGATCATCCCGCCTCTGGGCGGCATCGACATCTCGCCGATCGTGGTCCTGCTGCTGATCAATTTCGTGCGCATCCTGTTCATGCGTCTGACCGCGCCCGTGCTGATCCAGATGCTGGGATAGCGCGACCGCCGTGACACGCCTTCGCCCCTTCGCCACGGTCCGGCGCTTCCGGCCTTGCGCCGTCCGGCGAGGGTCCTAAGGTGCCGCTCCGACCGGGCCCAGCGCCCGCCAGCCAACCGGACTTCATGACCACGATCCGATCCGTCGCCATCGTCGGCGCAGGCCAGATGGGCGCAGGCATCGCCCAGGCCGTGGCCGCGGGCGGCTATCAGGTGCTGCTGTACGACGCCGCCCGCGACCGCGTGCCCCAAGCCCAGGGGGCGATCGCCGCCAGCCTGGCGCGCCAGGTCGCGCGCGGCCTGATCGACCAGGCCGCCGCCGACGCCGCCCTGTCCCGCATCTCCGCCGCGCCCTCGCTCGCCGCCGCCGCCAAGGCCGATCTGGTGATCGAGGCCGCGATCGAGGACGAGGCGGTCAAGAAATCCATCCTCGCCGACCTGACGCCGCATCTGGGCAAGGACACCCTGCTGGCGTCCAACACCTCGTCGATCTCCATCACCCGCCTGGCCTCGGCCACCGACCGGCCCGAGCGCTTCATCGGCCTGCATTTCATGAAGCCGGCCCCGGTGATGAAGCTGGTCGAGATCATCCGCGGCATCGCCACCGCGGCCAGCACCTATGACGCCGCGGTCGCCTTCGCCGAGTCACTGGGCAAGACGACGACCAATTCCGAGGATTTCCCCGCCTTCATCGTCAACCGCATCCTGGTGCCGATGATCAACGAGGCGGTCTATGTCCTCTACGAGGGCGTCGGCGACGTCGCCTCGATCGACAAGGCGCTGAAACTGGGCGCCAACCATCCGATGGGGCCGCTGGAGTTGGCGGACTTCATGGGGCTGGACGTCGTCCTGGCGATCATGAACGTGCTCTACGACGGTCTGGCCGACAGCAAATACCGGCCCTGTCCGCTTCTGGTGAAATACGTCGAGGCCGGCTGGCTGGGGCGCAAGTCCGGGCGCGGCTTCTACGACTATTCCGGCCCGGAACCGGCGCCGACCCGATGATCCCCACGCTGGAAAAGCCGGAAGACTTCCCGGGCCAGCAGCGCGTCTCCTGGCGGCGCGACCCGCAGCGCATCGTGCTGGCGGCGCTGGCCGGCGCCCTGTGGCCGCCGCTGGTCGTCACCCTGCTCATCTGGCCGCCGCGGAACTGGCTGCCCAGCCTAGAGATGGACTGGCGGCTGCTGGTGCTGGTCATCGGCATGGCCGCCGTGCCGGGCGGACTTTGGCTGCTGGCGCGCGAGCGGGACATGACCGGCCGTCCGGCGACCCGGCTGGGCGTGGTCTGGCGCTTCATGTTCTACGGCGGCCTGCTGGCGGCGGGTCTTCAGGCCATGCTGGCCCTGATCGTGTCGGTCGTGGGCCTGTTCGAGGCCGGCGGCATCGCCCAGGCCGCGGGCGCGACCGAGACGACCCTTCTGATCTACGGGGTCGGCGGCCTGCCGATCGCGGTCTTGCTGGGCGTCAGCTATGCGCTGTGGGCCGGCCTGTGCGCCGCCTTCATCGCCTTCATGCCCCAGCCCGAGGTGCGCGACCGGCTGGGCGTCATGCGGGACCGCGACCCGGGCTGAGGCCGATTTCCGTTTGACGCAGCCGGCGGTTCGGCCAAGCTTGTCGGGCCAATCCGGGGGACACGTCATGGCCGCAGTCGAACTTCAGGCGCCGCCGCCCGCGGCGGACGCGACGCTCGGGCCGGTCAGGCCTGCGGACCGCATCTTCACGCTCGACATGCTCAGGGGCTGGGCGATTCTCGGCATTCTCGCCGTCAACGCCATGTCGTTCGTCTGGCCGGTGGCGCTGGAGATGACGACGGGCCTGCCCGAGCCCTGGCCGCACAATTCCTCCAACATCCTGGGCGCCTGGGTCACCGACGTCTTCTTCCAGGACAAGTTCCGCTCGATGTTCTCGATGCTGTTCGGCGTCTCGATCTTCCTGATCGGCGGCGAGCGGTTCGACGGCCCCCGAGGCCAGTTGCTGCGCCGCCGGCTGTTCTGGCTGGCGGTTTTCGGCCTGGTCCACGGCGCCGCCTTCTGGTTCGGCGACATCCTGCTGCACTACGCCTACTGCGGACTGATCGTGATGGTCATGCGGTCGTGGAAGGCCAGCCGCCTGATCTGGGTCGGAGGGGGGCTCAACCTGCTGTTCGGCCTGCTGTCGGCGGCCGCCATGCTGGCCGAGGCGGCGTTCGGCGGGGGCGGGGGCGGCCAGGCAGGCGGCGGCGGGAATCCGTTCGCGGTCACGCCCGAGGCCCTGACCGCCACCATCCACGCCTACCAGTCGGGCTGGCCCGCGGCGCAGATCGAGAACCTCAAGGCCTGGGCGATCCTGCAGGCCGCAAGCCTGACGCTGGTCCCGATCACCGTGGGCCTGATGCTGCTGGGCCTGGGTCTGTTCAAGGCCGGCTTCCTGACCGGCCGGGCCCCGACCTGGATCTATCTGGTGGTGCTGATCCTCGGCGCGGCCAACCTCGCCTTCTTCGGCTGGCACCAATGGATCGAGGCCAATGCGGCGCCCGGAGAGGATCCGACCGGCGGCCTCGCCGGCGTGGGGGGCAGTTTCGCGCCCCTGATCACCCTCGGCTACGCCAGCCTGCTGATCCTGATGACCCGGTTCGGCCTGAAGCCGCTGACGCAGTTGCTGGCCCCGGTCGGACGGATGGCCTTCACCAACTACCTGACCCAGACCCTGATCATGTCGACCCTGTTCTACATGCCCTGGGGTCCGCACTGGTTCGGGACCATGGGGCCGGGAGCCTTGTGGGGCGTGGTCGCGGCGGTGTGGATCGCCCAGTTGATCTGGTCGCCGCTGTGGCTGTCGGTCTTCACCATGGGCCCGCTGGAGTGGCTGTGGCGCTGCCTGACCTACAGGCGGATGGTGCCTCTGCGGAAGGCCCCGCTCGCCTGAGGCTGATCGGCGTCGTTGCCCGGCGACGGGCGATGGCTTAAGCGGCGCGGCATGAGCACCGACGCGCCGTCCCGCCCCGAAGCCCGCAATCCGCGGGGGTTCGCCGACCGCCGAGGGGCGGACCTTGTCGCCGAGCGCCGCCTCGTGGCGCGCGTGTCCGCGGTCTATGAGCGCTGGGGCTTCGAGCCGCTGGAGACCGGCGCCTTCGAATACGCCGACGCCCTGGGCAAATTCCTGCCTGACGCCGACCGTCCGAACGAGGGCGTCTTCGCCCTGCAGGACGACGACGATCAGTGGATGGCCCTGCGCTACGACCTGACCGCGCCGCTGGCCCGGTTNGACCGTCCGAACGAGGGCGTCTTCGCCCTGCAGGACGACGACGATCAGTGGATGGCCCTGCGCTACGACCTGACCGCGCCGCTGGCCCGGTTCGCGGCCCAGGGCTGGGAGACCCTGCCCAAGCCGTTCCGCCGCTACGCCTTCGGCCCGGTGTGGCGCAACGAGAAGCCAGGCCCCGGCCGCTTCCGCGAATTCGTCCAGTGCGACGCCGACACCGTCGGTTCGGACCGGCCCGAGGCCGACGCCGAGATCATCGCCATGGCCTGCGAGGGCCTGCGCGCCGCCGGTCTGGACGCGGACAAGGCCGTGGTCCGGGTCTCGAACCGCAAGCTGTTCGACGGCCTGTTCGAGGCGGGCGGCGTCATCGATCCCGGCCAGCGCCTGACCGCGCTTCGCGCCATCGACAAATTCGACCGGCTGGGCTGGGACGGGGTGTCGGCCCTTCTCGGCGAGGGCCGGCTGGACGAGTCCGGCGACTATACGAAGGGGGCCAACCTGCCGATCGGCGTGGCCGCGACCATCGAGGCCTTCCTCGCCTCGGCGGGGGACTCGGCCCTGTCCCGGACCGCGACGCTCGAGGCCGTGGCCCGCGCGGGAGGCCTGGGCGCCACCGGCGAGGCGGCGCTGGAAGAGCTGGCGGCGATCGACCGCGCCCTGACCGCGATGAAGGTCAGCGAGGACGCCGTGCGCTTCGACCCCACCATCGTGCGCGGGCTGGAATACTACACCGGCGCCGTGTTCGAGGCCGAGCTGCTGCTGGACACTACCGACGACAAGGGCCGGGCCGTGCGCTTCGGCTCGATCGGCGGCGGCGGGCGCTATGACGATCTGGTCGCCCGCTTCACCGGCGAGCGCCTGCCGGCCACCGGCTTCTCGTTCGGCGTCTCGCGCCTGGCCTCGGCCCTGAAGGCGGCGGGCAGGGGGGCGGCGGATTCGGTGCGCGGTCCGGTCGTGGTCATCGTCTTTTCGGACGCCGACATGCAGCACTATCTCGACGCGGTGTCGGAGCTGCGCAACGCCGGGATCGCCGCCGAACTCTACCTCGGCCGGGCGGGCATGAAGGCGCAGATGAAATACGCCGACCGGCGCGGCGCCCCCGCCGCCGTCATCCTCGGCGGCGACGAGATCGCGGCCGGCCAGGTCACGGTCAAGGACCTCGACGCCGGCCGAATTCTCGCCGCCGGCGTGACCGACAACGAGGCGTGGAAATCGGAGCGTCCGGGCCAAAGGGTGGTCGCGCGCGGCGAGCTGGTCGCGACCGTCCGGGCCATCGTCGAGGGCGCGCGCACAGGTTCGTGAGTTATCGCCGATAACCCATAAATTCCCGATGGTTCCGCAAGGCTTTCATTGACTTGAACGGCGAAATGTCGTTTTTCTGACGCACTCGGGAAGCGCAGCGTTTCGGCGCAGCAGCGGCCCGGAGGCGTTTCGGGGAGGAAACGTCCGCTCGTCAAAGAGCGAAAAGAAGCCCGCCGCGATGTATCCCCCGCGGCGGGCTTTTTTGCGTCTGGAGATCAGTNCGAAGGCGCACACACAGGTTCGTGAGTTAACGGCGATAACCCAGGAATTCCCGTTGGTTCCACAGGGTATTCATTGACTTGAAGCTTGAAATGTCGTCATTCTGACGCACTCGAGAAGCGCAGCGTTTCGGCGCAGCAGCGGCTCGGAGGCGTTTCGGGGAGGAAACGTCCGCTCGTCAAAGAGCGAAAAGAAGCCCGCCGCGATGTATCCCCCGCGGCGGGCTTTTTTGCGTCTGGAGATCAGCGCTATGGCCCGCCGCCTGGGCGCGGCTCTCCCTCCCCCGAAGTGGGGAGGGAAGGCGAGGCGCAGCCGAGCCCGGGTGGGGAAGTGCGACCCATCTGCCGTCGGCGCCCGAGGCTGCAGTTCCCCACCCGGATCGCTTCGCGATCGTCCCTCCCCATGAAGGGGAGGGAGAACGTGACTTCTACCAGATACGCACCCGGTCTTCCGGGGCGAGGTAGTATTTCGAGCCCGGCTGGACATCGAAGGCCTCGTACCAGGCGTCGATGTTGCGCACCGGGCCGATGACGCGGAACTCGGCCGGGCTGTGCGGATCGGTGGCGATCTGGTTGCGCAGGGCGTCGTCGCGCATCTTCGACTGCCAGACCTGGGCCCAGCCGTAGAAGAAGCGCTGGTCGCCGGTGATTCCGTCCAGCACGGGCGCCGGCTGGCCGTTCAGCGACAGGTGATAGGCTTCCAGGCCCACCGCGTTGCCGGCCGCGTCGCCGATGTTCTCGCCCATGGTCAGGCCGCCCTGGACCTTGAAGCCCGGGATCGGCTCGAACTGATCGTACTGTTCGCCCAGCCGCTTGGTCAGGCCGTCGAAATTGGCCCGGTCCTCAGCGGTCCACCAGCTGCGCAGAACGCCGTCGCCGTCGGACTTGGAGCCCTGGTCGTCGAAGCCGTGGCCGATCTCGTGACCGATGACCCNGAACGCCGTCGCCGTCGGACTTGGAGCCCTGGTCGTCGAAGCCGTGGCCGATCTCGTGACCGATGACCCCGCCGATGCCGCCGTAGTTGACGGCCGGGTCCGCGTCCGGATCGAAGAACGGCGGCTGCAGGATGGCGGCCGGGAAGACGATCTCGTTGTTGGTCGAGTTGTAATAGGCGTTCACCGTCTGCGGGGTCATGCCCCACTCGGTCTTGTCGACCGGGTCGTTCAGGCGGTTCAGCTGGTAGTTCCACTGGAAGAGGCCGGCGCGCTCGGCGTTGCCGAACAGGTCATCGGGCCGGACTTCCAGCGCCGAATAGTCACGCCATTTGTTCGGATAGCCGATCTTGACGGTGAACTTGTTCAGCTTCTCCTCGGCCGCCGCGCGCGTTTCGGCGCTCATCCAGCTGTAGTTGCGGATGCGGTTGCCCAGGGCGATGCGCAGGTTGGCGACCAGTTCTTCCATCTTGGCCTTGGATTCGGCCGGGAAGTATTCGGCCACATACTGCCGGCCGACGGCCTCGCCCAGCATGCCCTCGGCGAAGGTGATGCCGCGCTTGTCGCGCGGACGCTGCATCGGCTGGCCGTTAAGGTCGCGCGAGCGGAACTCCCACTGGGCGTCGGCGAACCGGCGCGACAGGCGCGGCGCGGCGTCGTCCGTCGTGTGGAAGGCCTGCCAGGCCTGGATCGTGGCGATCGGCGTCTCGGCGTAGATGGCGGCGATCTTCGGCATGGCCGTGTCCTGACGGACGATCAGGCGCGGAACCTCGCCCACGCCGACGGCCGAGTAATAGGCCTGCCAAGGGAAGCCGGGGGCCTCCGACGCCAGCTGGGCGATGGTGTATTCGTTGTAGGTCTCGTCGCGGTTGCGGTTCTGGATCGGGGTCCAGTGCGCTTCGGCGATGCGGGTTTCGAAGGCGACGATGTCGGCGGCGGCCTGTTCGGCGTTCTCCCAGCCGATCATGCCCAGCATTCGGGCGACATAGGCCTGGTACAGGACCTTCTTCTCGGCCCAGCGCTGCTCCAGATAGTAGTCGCGGTTGGGCAGGCCCAGGCCCGACTGCCCGGTCGAGACCACATAGCGGGTCGGCGCCTTCTGGTCGGTGGTGATGCCGGTGCCGAAGATCGAACCGCCGATGCGGCCCTGGGTCTCGCCCATGTAGACGGCGGCCAGGTCATGGGTGTCGGCGGCGCGGATGGCGGCCAGGTAGGGCTTCAGCGGCTCGGCGTCCAGCGCCTCGATCCGGGCCTCGTCCATGTAGGAGCGATAGGCGTCGGCGATCTTCTGCTCGTCCGATCCGGCGGTCAGGTCGGTGCGGGCCGTCAGGCCTTCGATCATCGCCTTGACGCGGTTGTCCGAGAGTTCGCGCAGCAGGGCGAACGAGCCGTAGCTGGTGCGGTCCGAGGGGATCTGCATGCGGTCCAGCGCGGCGCCGTTGGCGTAGCGCATGAAGTTGTCGCCCGGCGAAACCGAGGTGTCGCGGCCGGCGAGGTCAAAGCCCCAGGTCCCGTATTTCGGCGCTTCCGTGCCCTGATAGCCCAGAACCGTCGCGCCTTCGGGCGGGGTCTGGAACAGTTCGAAGACGGTGCAGCTCTCGTCGATGCAGCCGTGTTCGTGATCCTGGGCGGCCGCCGTCGAAGCGGGCAGCAGCAGGGCGCCGAGCGCGGCGCCGATCAGCAGTTTCTTCATGGGGATTTCCTCGACTTCGCATCTCTGTGGACAGCGTCGGCGGGGACCCTACGCCGCGGGCCCCGCCTGTCGCCTGAATTTTTTGTCATGTGCGACGGAAACCCGGACAGGGCGGCGTTTCAGCCTGTAGGCTGAACGTCATCGGGGGCTGAATGACGATTCACGGCGGCGGCGGCGAATATCGCGATCTCGTGGTCTTTCTCGCGGCCGCGGGCGTCATCGTTCCGCTGTTCAACCGGCTCAGGATCAGTCCCGTCCTGGGGTTTCTCGCGGCGGGGGTGCTGCTGGGGCCGCACGGTCTGGCCCGGCTGGCCGAGACCGTCCCCTGGCTGGCCTGGCTGACGATCTCGGATGCGGGGCAGATCCGCTCCCTGTCCGAACTCGGCGTCGCCTTCCTGATGTTCATGATCGGACTCGAGCTGTCGTGGGAACGGCTCAAGTCCATGCGCCGGCTGGTGTTCGGCCTCGGTCTGACCCAGGTCGCGATCTGCACCGTCGGCCTCGGCGCGGTCTTCATGCTGATGGGCCAGCCGCTGGTCTCGGCGGCGGTGCTGGGGATGGGGCTGGCCCTGTCCTCGACCGCCGTGGTCATGCCGGTGATGGCCGAGCGCGGCCGCATCTCCACGACCGCCGGCCGATCCACCTTCGCCATCCTTCTGGCGCAGGACCTCGCGGTCGCGCCGATCCTGATCACCGTCACCGTCCTGGCCGCCATGGCCCAGGGCGGCGCGACGTCTTCCGGCGAGTTCGATCCCTCGGTTCTGGGGCCGGCCCTGTTCACCCTGATCCCCGCAGCAGTCGGCCTGGCCTTGCTGGTGCTGCTGGGCCGGCTGGTGCTGCGGCCCATGTTCCGCTCGGTCGCCAGGGCCAAGGCCAGAGGGCAGGGGCAGGAGATGTTCATCGCCGCCAGCCTGCTGGTCGTCGTCGGCGCGGGCGTGGCCGCCCAGGCCGCCGGCCTGTCGATGAGCCTCGGCGCCCTGATCGCGGGCCTGTTGCTGGCCGAGACCGAATTCCGGCGCGAGGTGGAGGTGTCGATCGAACCCTTCAAGGGCCTGCTGCTGGGCGTCTTCTTCGTCGGCGTGGGCATCGGGCTGGACCTCGACGCCGTGGCCGCCGACCCGGTCGCGGTGTTCGGCCTCGCCGCGCTGATGACCCTCCTGAAGGCGGGCCTGATCTACGGCGCCGCGCGGGCGTGGAAGCTGGGCAACCGCACCGCCATCGAGACGGCCCTGGTGCTGGGCCCCGCCGGCGAGTTCGCCTTCGTCATCCTCGGCGCCGGCCTGGTCGAGGGCATCGCCGCCCCGGCCTTTACCCAGCAGGTGCTGCTGGCGGCGACGATCAGCATCTTCAGCATTCCGCTGATGGCCCTGATCGCCTCCCGGCTGACGCAGCGCGCCGAGGTCCGGCATCCCGATCTGCCGGCCGGGGCGATGGAGCCCCTGGCCGAGGAGGGTCAGGTCCTGATCGTCGGCTTCGGCCGGGTCGGCCGGCTGGTGGGCGAGATCCTGCTGACCCACGACCAGCGTTTCCTGGCCATCGACGCTGACGCCTCGACCGTCGGCAAGGGCCGCGCCGAGGGCTCCAACGTCTTCTACGGCGACGCCGCCCGGGCGGAGATGCTGGCCCGGTGCGGCATCGATACGGCGCGGGCGGTGGTCGTGACCATGGATGCGCCGGCCAAGGTCGACGAGGTGGTCAGGGCGGTGCGCGCCCTGCGGCCCGACCTGGTCCTGATCGCCCGGGCCCGGGACGACAAGCACGCCGTGCGCCTGTACCGGCTGGGCGTCACCGACGCCGTGCCCGAAACGACCGAGGCCAGCCTTCAGCTGGCCGAGAACACCCTGATCGACCTGGGCGTCCCCATGGGTCTGGTGCTGGCCTCGATCCATGAGCGCCGCGACCAGTTCCGCAAGGTGTTCCAGGCGGCCATGCCGGCGGGCGAACAGCCGCGCCGGGCCCGCGCCCTGCGCTCCACGCTGCGGCGCTGAGACGCACGCGACGGATTTCCCGCCCACGCGGCGTTAACCTCCCGGCTAACCGTCCCGTTAATCGGGTTACCCCAATTTGGTCATCGTTGCGTGATGAGTGCCCCCCTCGCCGTTCAGGCGTGTTTTGCGCGCGCCGCGTGCGCCCCCGAATGACCCATCGCTTCGGCGTTCAGTTTTACCGGCGGATGTCAGCCGCCGCTTCGTGAGTAATCGTTCATGCGAGATGTCGCCTCCCCCTCCCCCGCAGCCGACGTCGATGGTGAAGCCCCCCGGCTGAACCGCCGTCAGGCCGCCAAGGTTCGCACCCGTCAGAAGGTGCTGGACGCGGCGCGCCAGCTGTTCGCCGAGCGCGGCTATGAGCCCGCCACCATCCGCGACATCGCCAAGGGCGCCGGCATGTCCACCGGCGCGGTCTTCGCCAACTTCCAGGACAAGGCCGAGCTGTTCGAGGCGGTCCTGTCCACCGACATGATCAAGCTGGCCGAGACGCTGAAGTCGGCCGCGGCCGCCGAGACCACCGTGCGGGCCCGCGTTCTGGCCGCCCTGACCGCCGGCTACCACGCCTCGCTGGAGCAGCTTCCGCTGGTTCAGGCCGTCATCGCGCGCTCGTGGTTCCAGCCGGTCGCCGCCGAAATGCGCATCCGCGCCGCCATCAAGCCGCTGATCTCGGTCGTCACCGACACCCTGCAGGCCGGGGTCGGCGACCGCGAACTGCGCCAGGACGCCGACGTGCGTCTGCTGGGCGAGATGATCTACGGCGCCTGGCTTTCGAACTACCGTCGCGCCGCCTACGACGGCTGGACCATCCAGCAGCTGACGGACCAGATCGGCAAACAGACCGACGTCATCCTCGCCGGCGCGCTCAGCCGTCAGTAGGCTGTACCGCAACGCAGAGCGTTTCGAAGGCCGCGACCCCCGTCGCGGCCTTCAGCTTTTCCACCTCAACACCGTCGGCTTGACCGGGTTGGCGAACGGTCGGCCCTCGGCGCGGCTCTTGATCCACTCGCGCTTCAGCTGCTGGTACCATTTCGCCTGTTTGTCGGCGTCGTCGATCCAGATCAGCGCCGGGTCATGGCGCAGGCCCTCGTTCTGCAGGTTCACCATGCCGCCGTCCTGTTTCAGGAAGGCGACCACCCCCATGCGCAGGAAGGGCTTGGCGAGCGCGAACACCCAGTGGTCCGACCAGAAGATCTGGGTGATCGTCGTCCGGGTCTGGGTCCGGGGCGTCAGGCAGGTCAGGGCCAGCACCTGCTTCGGCCCCACCTGGATATGCTCCCAGCGATAGCCGGGCAGGCGGAAGGTGATCTCGGTCGCGGGGGCGCCGCCGAGGATCTTGTACGCCCGGCTGTTCGACGACGGCGCGTGCCGCACCATGGCGAAGCCCTGGTCGCGCGGTTCGAAGGCCTTGGCCTTCTCGTGCATCGAATGCTCGGACCGCCACCACCACTGCTGATGCACATAGGGGCCGTGGGCGGGATCCATCAGGCCGACGACCGCGTGGTCGATATGGGCGTCGAAATCCATCGATTCGACGAGTTTCGCCTCGCCGCCGACGACGCCGGGGAAGATCGGGGGCTCATGGTCCGGCTCGGCCGGATTGCGCGGGTCCGACGCGATCCAGACGAACACCATCCCCTGGCTTTCGCGCACCGGATAGCTGCGCACCCGGATGCGGTCGGTTTCATAGGCCTGGTCCTCGACCAGCGACGGAATGGCGGCGCAGACCCCGTCCGGCCGGAACCGCCAGCCGTGATAGCAGCACTCGATCGTCTCGCCCTCGCCCGGCTTCTCGACCAGCCGTCCGGCTGACAGCGGCGCGGCGCGGTGGGGGCAGATGTCGCGCATCGCATAGACCTGACCCGCCCGCGTCCGGCCGATCAGGACCGGCTCGCCCAGCAGTTCGTGACGTTTCAGCGAGGCGGCGGCCACGTCGCGCGACAGGGCGGCGAAATACCAGGCGTCCAGCACGAAGCCCTTGCCGAACGCGGTCGGCGGGGCCTTGGCCTCGGGCGAATTGGCGGAAACGGGGGCGCTGTCGGCTGGGCTCATGAGGTGAGTTTAGCGGGCCGGATGCGCGAAGTCTTGACCGGCCGCATCCGATCGCGCCCTCTGCGGCGACTAGGGACAGAGACGGGCGCATCGCCCGCCCATCCGGGGAATCCGACCATGAAGACCATGACCGCCGTCGCGGCGCTTTCCGCCTCCCTCGCCGGCGCGCTCGCCCTTGCCGCCGCGCCCGCTCTTGCGCAGGAGCATCAGCATCTTCCGCAAGGCCAGGCCCCCGCGGCGGCCCCCGCCCACGCCCATGGTCACGCCCACGCCGACTTCGAGTCCGGTCGTTTCCACGTCCGCGTCGACGGGCCCGAGCATCCGGTCGGCGACGTCATCCTGATCCCCGGACTGTCGTCCTCGCCCGAGGTCTGGGACGGCCTGACAGACGAACTGAAGGGCCGCTATCGCGTCCACCGCATCCACGTCCAGGGCTTCGCCGGCGCACCGGCCGAGGACAACGCCACGGGCCCCGTCTCGGCCCCGGTGGCCGAGGACCTGGCCCGCTACATCGCCGAGCAGCGGCTGAACAAGCCGGCGGTGATCGGCCACTCCATGGGCGGGACCATCGGCATGATGCTGGCCGCCCGCCATCCCGACAGCGTCGGCAAGCTGATGGTGGTCGACATGGTGCCCTTCATGGGGGCCATGTTCGGCGCGCCGGGCGCGACCGCCGAAAGCGTCACCCCGACGGCGGACCAGATCTACGCCGCCATGGCCAACGGACCCGAGGAGGGTTACCGCCAGCAAGCCGCCGCCTCTGTCACCAGCATGATCAACACCGAGTCGCTGCGCGCCGGTCCGCTGGAAGCCGCGGCGACCAGCGACCGGGCCGTCTCGGCGGCGGCCTTCCGGGAGTTGATCGTCACCGACCTGCGCCCGGAACTGCCGCGCATCACGGCCCCTGTCACGGTGTTGTACGTCAAGTTCAACGACCCGCGCATGACCGAGGAGATGGTGGACGGCATTTACCGCGCCTCGTTCGCGACCCTGCCCGCGGCCGAGCTGAAGCGGATCGACGACAGCGCCCACTTCATCATGCTGGACCAGCCCGCCCGGTTCGCCGCCGAGGTGAACGCGTTTTTAGATTGGGGCCCGAAGCGTCATGGTTTCGGCGGAAACGTCCCTCACGGTCGTGTGATCGGTACGGGGGCGTTTCCGTAGACGGCCTGATCGGCTAGGACCGATCAAGGTCAGATGAGGTTTTCATGGCGGGTTCCGGCTTCAGCTTCGGACGCGGCGGCAACGCCGCCGGTCCCCGGCCCCCGCGCACCCCGGTGCAGAGGCTGGTCTATTGGGCCGCGGTCCTCGCCGTCTGGGGCGCCATATTCATGGTGGTCTTCTTCGCGGTCTTCGCTCGCGACCTGCCCGACACCTCGACCCTGTACAATGTCGATCGCCAGCCCTCGATCACCTATCTGGACCGCAACGGCGCCCTGATCGCCACGCGCGGGACCCAGCAGGCCCCGCCGGCCGATCTCGACGCCCTGCCGGACTATGTCCCGGCCGCCTTCATCGCTATCGAGGACCGGCGCTTCTATCACCACCCCGGCTTCGATCCCGTCGGCATGACCCGCGCCATGGCGGCGAACATGCGCGCCGGGCGGGTGGTCCAGGGCGGGTCGACCCTGACCCAGCAGCTGGCCAAGAACCTGTTCCTGTCTCCTGACCAGAACATGAAGCGCAAGGTCCAGGAGCTGATGCTGGCCGTCTGGCTGGAGATGAAATTCTCCAAGGACGAGATCCTCGCCCTCTATCTGAATCGCGTCTATTTCGGCGCCGGCGCCTATGGCATCGAGGCCGCGTCGCAGCGCTATTTCGACAAGAGCGCCAGACAGCTGACCGTCGGCGAAGCCGCCCTGCTGGCCGGCCTGCTGAAGGCCCCGTCGCGGTATTCGCCGGTGTCCGAGAGCGAGCGGGCCGGAACCCGCGCCACCGTGGTCCTGAACGAAATGGTCGACGCCGGGGTCATCACCCCGGAACAACGCGCCGAGGCCGCCGCCTCGCCCGTGCGCGTGTCGCGCACCCTGTCGAGCCAGCATGCCCAGTATTTCATTGACTGGCTGGACAAGCAGATCCGTGAGCTGGTCGGCGAACCGACCGAGGACATGGTCGTCGAGACCACCATGGATCTGACGCTGCAGACCCAGGCCGAGCGGTCCGTGAACCGCATCCTGCGCCGCGACCGGTCCAAGGGCGTGCAGCAGGCGGCCCTGGTCGCGCTGGACGGCGAGGGCCGGGTCCGGGCCATGATCGGCGGCGCCTCCTACGCCGACAGCCAGTTCAACCGCGCCGTCGACGCCCGCCGTCAGGCCGGCTCGGCCTTCAAGCCCTTCGTCTATCTGACCGCGCTGGAAAGCGGCTACACGCCGGAGACGCGGGTCAATGACGCCCCGATCCGCATCGGCAACTGGTCGCCGCGCAACTATTCGGGGGCCTATGCCGGCGAGATGAGCCTGGCCAACGCCGTGGCCCAGTCGACCAACACCGTCGCCGCCGGTCTCGCCGACCAGATCGGCCGCGACAACGTCGCCCGCACCGCCCGCCGCCTCGGCATCACCAGCCGCATCGGGCTCGAGCCCGCCATGGCCCTGGGCGCCGTCGAGGTCTCGCCGCTCGAAATGGCCCAGGCCTTCGACGCCTTCGCCAACGGCGGCAAGCGCGTCCGCGCCTATGGCATCAGCCGCATCCGCACGCCGCAGGGGCGCGTGATCTACCAGCGCTCGGCCCGGGCCGACGGCGCGGTGCAGGCCATCTCCAACCCCTTCCTCTATTACCAGAACCAGATGCTGCGCGGCGTGATGACCTCGGGCACGGGCCGCTCGGCGGCGATCGCGGGCCGCGACGTGGCGGGCAAGACGGGCACCACCTCGGACTACAAGGACGCCTGGTTCGTCGGCTACACCGGCGGCTTCGTCACCGCCGTCTGGGTCGGCAAGGACGACAACACCGCCATGCGCGGGGTCACGGGCGGCTCGTCCCCGGCGGCGATCTGGCGGGGCTTCATGGAGGCGGCTCTGCCGCGCCTCAACGCCCCGGCCATCCCCAACGGCCCGGCCATGCCCGAGGGCTGGCAGCCCCCCGCCAGTCCCGTCGAAAATCTTCTGGGCGAGATCGGCGACCTGTTCGGCGACAGTCCTCCGGCCGACGAAGCCGTCCCGCCCGAGGACCAGCCGACGCTCGAGCCGCGTCGTCCGGAACCGGGCCCGCCCGTCGTCCGCCCCACCGCGCCCCAGCCCCAGCGGGAGCCCGAACCGACCCAGCCGGAGAAAAAGGCCGACCCGCTGTTCTTCTGAGTGGTTTTCCGACCGGGACAATCCGGGCTGGATAACCGGGACATCGCGGCCCGCGACACGGGTGACAAGCGACACATGCTGGACAGGGGCCGACTGCTGTTCCTCTGGCGTATGGGTCTCCTCCCCACTCGCTCCGCTCATGGGGAGGAGACGTCAGCGCCCCACCGCGTGCAGCGCCGGTCCGTTGTCGCGCAGCCACTTCCTGAACGGCCGGTGGTCCCCGACCAGCCGCTGCACCACCGACCAGTAGGCCGGGCTGTGGTCGGCGTGGACCAGATGCGCCACCTCATGGGCGGCCAGATAGTCGATCACCGCTGGCGGGGCCATGACCACCCGCCAGCTGTAGCGGATGCTGCGGTTGTGCGGGCTGCACGAGCCCCAGCGCGATTTCGGATCGGCGATCGACATCCTGACCGGGCGCTGGCCGAGGGTCCGCAGATGCACGTCGGTGCGGGTCTGCAGCGTGTCCCGCGCCACCCGTTTGAACAGATTCTCGACCCGCCGGGCGAAGGCCTCGCCCTCGCCGCCCGAGGCGATCAGCGGGCCGTCCCCGTCCTCGGTGAGCCGCGCCGCGCCGGCGCCGCCCGTGGCGACCAGCCGGACCGGCTGGCCGAACAGGTCGATGACCGCCCCCGGCTCCAGCGGCGTCCCGTGAACCCGCTCGGCCAGACGCTCGCGCATCCACGACGCCTTGGTGCGGGCGAAGGCGACGACGTCGGCCAGCTTGCGTTCGGACGGGGCGATCAGCACCGCCTCGCCCGCGCGCGCGTCGATGCGGATCGACAGGCGCCGGGCGCGCGGATTGACCGACAGCCGCGCGGCGACGCCGAGCCGCTCAGGGCTCTCAGGCGGCAGCCGCTGGCCGTTCCGGTACTGCACTGATGGCCTCGTGTCTGGCGATGAAGTCGCGCACCGCCGGATAGATGTCGTCGCGGAACCGGCGGCCGTTGAACACGCCGTAGTGGCCGACCTCGGGATGGACGTACAGCTTGCGCATGTCGTCCGGCAGGCGGGTGCAGATCGTATGCGCCGCCTGGGTCTGGCCCACGCCCGAGATGTCGTCCCGGGCGCCCTCGACCGTCATCAGGCCGATGTCCGTGATCTTCGTCAGATCGACCTTGCGCCCGCGATGCTCCAGCAGGCCGCGCGGCAGCAGATGCTGCTGGAAGACGATGTCGATGGTCTGGAGATAGAACTCCTCGGTCAGGTCCAGCACCGACAGGTATTCGTTGTAGAATTCCTCGTGCTTCTCGACCCCGTCCCCGTCGCCGTTGACGAGGTGCTGGAAATACTCGTGGTGGGCGTCGCGGTGGCGGTCCTCGTTCATCGACATGAAGCTGTAGAGCTGGACAAAGCCCGGATAGACCCGCCGTCCGAACCCCGGATAGGGCCAGGGCGTCGTGTGGATCATGTTCGATTTGAACCAGGCGAAGGGCTTTTCCTCGGCCAGTTCGTTGGTCACCGTCGGCGACAGGCGCGCATCGATCGGCGAGCCCATGAAGGTCATGGAGGCCGGACGATTGGGGTCCTCGTCCTCGGCCATCAGGGCGCAGGCGGCCAGCACCGGCGGGCCCGGCTGGCAGACGCCGACGACGTGGGCGCGCGGGCCGATCACGCCCAGCATGGTCCGGACGTGGTCGATATAGTCGAAGAAGTCGAACCGCCCCTCCAGCATCGGCACCTGACGGGCGTTGACCCAGTCGGTGACATAGACGTCGTGGTCCTGCAGGAAGCCCTCGACCGTGCCGCGCAACAGGGTGGCGTAGTGGCCCGACAGCGGCGCCACGATCAGCACCGCCGGCGCCGTGGCCGGCTTGCCGGCCCGCTTCACATCGCCGATGTGCCGCGCGAACCGCACCAGTCTGCACCACGGCGAGGACCAGACGACCTGTTCGGTGGTCCGCACGTCCTTGCCCGCGACCGTGATGGTCTCCAGACCCCAGGCGGGCTTGCCGTAGCGGCGCGTCACGCTCTCGAACAGCTCGGCCGAGGCGAAGGCCGTGCGGCCCAGCGCGGTGTCCGCGGCCGGATTGAACGGAGAACTCCAGAACTGGCGGGCCATCTGGGCCCCGAACCGGAACGGCGTCGCCGAGTGATAGGCGAGCTCGTGAAGCGAATAGAGCATGGAATCCTTGAAGCGGCCCCCGCCGTACGTGGCAGAGCACCATAGAACGCACCGCACTGCAAAAAGATTATAGGCGAATACAGTTCTCCCTCCCCTTCATGGGGAGGGTGGCCGCGGAGCGGCCGGGTGGGGAACTCCAGCCACACCCCACCCTGTCGTCGCTTCGCGCCGACATCCCCATGAAGGGGAGGGAGACGTGTCCTACCCGCGCGCCATGGCCCGTTCGATCACCTGCGCGGAGCGCTGCGGNCCTGTCGTCGCTTCGCGCCGACATCCCCATGAAGGGGAGGGAGACGTGTCCTACCCGCGCGCCATGGCCCGTTCGATCACCTGCGCGGAGCGCTGCGGTCCCAGGTCGTGGGCGAGGGCGCTGCGGAACCTTCCGTCCGGCCCCATCAGATAGACGGTCAGCGAGTGGTTCATGGTGTAGCCCTCGCCCTCTCCGACCTTCTGATAATAGGCGCGATAGACGTCCGCGGCCGCCTTCACCTGGTCCGGCGTGCCCGTCAGGCCGATGACCCCCTGCGGGAAGCCGTCGGAGGACAGATAGTCCTTCAGGGCCTGCGGGGTGTCGCGTTCGGGATCGACGGTGATGAAGACGATCTGCACGTCCTTCGCCCTGTCGCCCAGCTGCCGCTTCGTCGCCTCCAGCGCCGTCAGGGTCGTCGGGCAGAAATCGGGGCAATAGGTAAAGCCGAAGAAGACCAGCGACCATTTCCCGTCCAGCATCGTCTGGTCGACCGTCCGCCCGTCCTGGTCGACCAGCTGGAACGGCCCGCCGACCGACGGCTGGCCGGTCGAGGTCTCCATGGACGGGACCGCCCCGTCGCGCCGGTTGACCACCACGATCGTCGTCACGGCCAGGGCGACGGCGATGGCGATGCAGGCGCCGGCGAACAGAAGGATGGAACGGCGTGGCATCATGGCCCTCTCGAAAACGCGCACGCCCGCGCGCGACCGGTCTATAGAAGACGCGTGAGCCTCTCCCAAGACCCTCCCTTGCCGCAGTCCGCGCCGCGGGCCCCGTCGCGGTTCGCGACGGACGAGCCGGACCGTTTCCCGGGCTGGCGCAACCTGCCGCGCCGCAGCCGCGGCCTGTCCCTGCGCACCCTGGTCATCCTGCGCTGGATGGCCATCGCCGGCCAGACCGCGACCGTCGCCATCGCCACCCTGTATTTCCATTTCGACCTGCCGCTGTGGGGCTGTCTGGCCGTGATCGCCGCCAGCGTGGCGATGAATCTGAACGCCACAGCCCGGCTCAAGCGCACCGACGGCTCCCTGCCCGACGGGCGGATGACCGCGGCGCACCTGGGTTTCGACATCCTGCAGCTGTCCGTCCTTCTGGCCCTGACCGGGGGGCTGCAGAACCCCTTCTGCCTGCTGCTGGTCGCGCCGGTGACCGTCGCCGCCGCCTCCCTGCCCGGGCGTCAGGCGGCCTTCATGGGCCTGCTGGTGCTGGTCGCGACCACCACCCTGTTCTTCTTCTCCATGCCCCTGCCGTGGCAGGCGGGCACCGAGTTGAACCTGCCGCCCCTCTATCGCTTCGGCATCGGCCTGGCCCTGTTCACCGGCGTCATCTTCACCTCGGCCTATGCGTGGCGCGTCGCCGCCGACGCCGAGAAGCTGGAGCTGGCCCTCGCCACCACCCAGGACGTGCTGCAGCGCGAGCAACGTCTCGCGGCGCTGGGCGGGTTGGCCGCCGCGGCGGCGCATGAGCTGGGCACGCCGCTGGCCACCATCCAGGTCGTGGCCCGCGAACTGTTGCGCGCCTCGGCCAAGGGCGGCTCCGCCGCCGAGGACGCCGCCCTGATCCTGCAACAGGCCGAACGCTGCCGCGACATCCTGAAACGCCTGTCCCAGCAGCCCGAAGACGGCGACTCCGCCTTCGCCGAGGTGGGCCTGAAGGCCCTGCTGGAAGAGGTGATCGAGCCCCACCGCGGCTTCGATCTGGATTTCCAGGTCGATGTCCGCACCGCCTCGGGCGAGCCCGCGCCGCGCGTGCGCCGCCTGCCCGAGGTGATCCACGGCCTGTCGACCCTGGTCGAGAACGCCGCCGACTTCGCGGGCTCACGGGTCCGGGTCCGCGCCATCGTCGACGCCGGCTTCATCGAGATCGAGGTGGTCGACGACGGCCCCGGCTTCCCCGCCGACATCCTGCCGCGTCTGGGCGAGCCCTATGTGACCAGCCGGCCCCAGGGCAAGGCGCGCCGGGCCCTGGCGGCCCAGATCGCCGCCTCGGTCGCCGCCGCCACCCCGGGCCGCAAGGCGAGGAAGGGCGCGGCCGCTCCCGAGCCCGAGGCCATCGCTCCCAGCCAGGGCGGCATGGGCCTGGGCTTCTTCATCGCCCGCACCCTGCTGGAGCGCACCGGGGGCAAGGTGTTCGTCGGGGCGGGCGACGGCGGCAAGGGCCAGCCCAGGGGCGCCCGCGTGGCTGTCCGCTGGCCGCGTCCGGCGCTCGAGATCCCGTCGTGATGTCGCACCCCCGCAGATGAACCTTGACCGCAACCGTACTGTTAATGACCTGAGCCACCGGAGACCCCAGATGCCCGACGCCGAAGACCGGATCGCCGCCCTCGCCGACAAGACCCTGCTGGTGCTGGACGACGACAACGCCCTGCGCACCCGGCTGGGCCGCGCGCTGGAAAGCCGCGGCTTCGTCGTCACCCTCGCCGCCTCGCTGGCCGAGGCCAATGAAGCCCTGAAGACCTCGGTCCCGGCCTTCGCCGTGCTGGACATGCGGCTCGAGGACGGCAACGGCCTCAAGATCGTCGAGGCCATCCGCGACCGGCGCGAGGACGCCCGCATCGTCATGCTNCCTGCCAAAGCGCCCGCTTCATTGTCCCCGCCATCCCTGCAGGAGACGCAAGATGTCCGAAGCCGAAGACCGTATCGCCGCCCTCGCCGACAAGACCCTGCTGGTTCTCGACGACGACAACGCCCTGCGCACCCGTCTGGGCCGCGCGCTGGAGAGCCGCGGCTTCGAGGTCACCCTCGCCGCGTCGCTGGCCGAGGCCAATGAGGCGCTGAAGACCTCGGTCCCCGCCTTCGCCGTGCTGGACATGCGGCTCGAGGACGGCAACGGCCTCAAGATCGTCGAGGCCATCCGCGACCGGCGCGAGGACGCCCGCATCGTCATGCTGACCGGCTACGGCGCCATCGCCACCGCCGTGGCGGCGGTCAAGGCCGGSGCSGTCGACTATCTGCAGAAACCCGCCGACGCCGACGACGTGGTCAAGGCCCTGCTCTCCACCGGCGAGGCCCCGGAGCCGCCCGACAACCCCATGAGCGCTGACCGTGTGCGCTGGGAGCATATCCAGCGGGTCTACGAACTGTGCGACCACAACGTCTCGGAGACGGCGCGGCGTCTGGGCATGCACCGCCGCACGCTGCAACGCATCCTGGCCAAGCGGGCGCCGCGGTAAGGCTCTCCTCCCCACGCAGCGGGGAGGTGGCGCGGCGCGCCTTCGCGCCGTGACGGAGGGGGCGACGCCGGTGTTAACCAGTCGTCTGCCAATCCTTCATCACCGAGCCACCCCCTCCGTCTCGCCGGCTTCGCCGACGATCCACCTCCCCATTTCATGGGGAGGAGAGGTGGCTCAGATCTCTTGGTTGTACGCCCCGACCTCGGCGTATTTGGCCAGCCTCGGCTTCACCTCTTCGTGGAACAGGGCCCGCATGTCGTCGGCCGAGCGCATGCTCTCGACCACCACCACCAGCTCGGGCTTGTTCGACGAGGCGCGGACCAGCACCCATGAGCCGTCCTCGAGGTGCACCCGCACGCCGTTGACGGTGATGGCCTCGACGATCCTGCGGCCCAGGATAGACCCGCCAGCATCGGCCAGGGCCTGATACTCGGCCACGATCCGCTCCAGCACCTCGTACTTCAGCTCGTCGTCGCAATGCGGGCTCATCGTCAGCGACGTCCAGGCGTCGGGAAGGGCGGCCTTCAGCTCGCTGAGCTTCTTGCCCGGATTGCGGTCCAGCATGGCCAGAACCGCGCCCGCCGCGACGATGCCGTCGTCATAGCCGTGGCCCAGCGGCGCGTTGAAGAAGAAATGCCCCGACTTCTCGAACCCGGCCAGGGCGCCCAGTTCGGCCGTCTTGCGCTTGATGTAGCTGTGGCCGGTCTTCCAGTAGACGGTGGTCGCCCCATTGGCCTTCAGCACCTCGTCGGTCTTGTACAGGCCGGTCGATTTCACATCGACGACGAAGGTGGCGTCGGGGTGCAGGGCCGACAGGTCGCGGCCCAGCATCAGGCCGATCTTGTCGGCGTAGATCTCCTCGCCCGTGTCGTCGACCACGCCGCAGCGGTCGCCGTCGCCGTCGAAGCCGAGGGCCAGGTCCGCCCCCGTCTCGCGCACCCTGGCCGCCATCTGCATCAGCATGGCGTGGTCTTCGGGGTTCGGATTGTATCTGGGGAAGGTGTAGTCCAGCTCGGTGTCCATCTCGATCACCTCGGCGCCCATGCGGCGCAGGGCCTCGGGCGCGAAGGCTCCGGCCGTGCCGTTGCCGCAGGCGGCCACGACCTTGATCGGACGCGTCAGCTTCACCTTGGAGACGATGTCGGCCAGATAGGCCTCGCGGAAGCCCTCGATCCGGGTCAGCGACCCGCCCGGCCGGCCCACGCCCTCGCCGTTCAGGACGATGTCCTTGAGCCGGCCGATCTCGTCGGGGCCGAAAGTCAGCGGCGGCTGGGCCCCCATCTTGACCCCGGTCCAGCCGTTCTCGTTGTGGCTGGCCGTGACCATGGCGACGCAGGGGGCGTCGAGCTCGAACTGGGCGAAATAGGCGGTCGGCGACAGGGCCAGGCCGATGTCCAGCACCTCCATCCCGCCTTCCAGCAGGCCCAGGATCAGCGCCTGTTTCACCGAAAGGGAATAGGAGCGGTAGTCGTGGCCCACCACGATGCGCGGCGTCTGGCCGATCTCGTGGACATAGGTGGCCAGGCCGAGGCCCAGGGCCTGGATGCCCAGGAGGTTGATCTCCTTCTCCAGGATCCAGCGGGCGTCGTACTCGCGGAAGCCCGTCGGCTTCACCAGCGGCACGGTCTCGTATTCGGCCGTGTTGGGGCGAAGGTCCTGGCGGGGCTTGATCATGGTCGGGTCCTGTCCGGAAGCGGCGCCCGGTATAGCAGTCGGCCCCCACGTCACAACAACGGGGCCACAACAACGCGGGCCCGGGTCCTTGGCTGCAAGGGCGCTGGCGGCGCGGATGGCCGTTTACGAAATGCCGGTCATGCAGGCCCCGTATCGGCGGTCTTTGCCGGACGCCCCCTGCGGTCATGGCGCTGTCACATCGGCTTGACCCACGCCGCCGCCGGTCCTACCCCCGAAGGACTGTTCGGAGACGTGAATGCCCCGCCTGATCCTGCTGCGCCATGGCCAGAGCCAGTGGAACCTCGAAAACCGCTTCACCGGCTGGGTCGACGTCGACCTGACCGCCGAGGGCGAGGCCCAGGCCCGGCGCGGCGGAGAGCTGATCCGGGACGCCGGCTTCCATCCCGCCGTCATCTTCACCTCGGTGTTGACCCGCGCCAAACGCACCGGGGCCCTGGCGATGGAGTCCGCCGGGCTCAAGGACATTCCCGTGGTCGAGGACTGGCGCCTGAACGAGCGCCACTACGGCGGCCTGACGGGCCTCGACAAGGCCGAGACCGCCGCCCTGCACGGCGACGCCCAGGTGAAGATCTGGCGCCGCAGCTACGACATTCCGCCTCCGCCGCTGGCTCCGGGCGGCGAATGGGATTTCAGCGCCGACCCCCGCTACGCCGGCCAGACCATTCCCGATACGGAAAGCCTGAAGACGACGCTCGACCGCGTCCTGCCCTATTGGGACGCCGCCATCGCCCCGCGCCTGAGGGCCGGCGACGACGTGCTGATCGCCGCCCACGGCAATTCGCTGCGGGCGATCGTCAAACACCTGTTCGCCGTGCCGGACGACCGGATCGTCGGCGTCGAGATCCCGACCGGCAATCCGCTCGAGATCGACCTCGACGCCGACCTGAAGCCGGTCGCCGCCCGCTATCTCGACGCGGAACGGGCGACGGACCTGCCGGGACTCCCCGCATGACCTCCGCCCGGCAGGCCTCGGACGACATCCGCTTCATGGGCCGGGCCATCGAGCTGGCCAAGGCGCGCATGGGTCAGACCTGGCCCAACCCGGCCGTCGGCTGCGTCATCGTCAGGGACGGCGAGGTGGTCTCCGAGGCTGCCACCGCGCCCGGCGGCCGTCCTCACGCCGAGGAGCAGGCCGCGCCCGCCGCCGCCGACAAGGCGCGTGGCGCCACCGCCTACGTCACCATGGAGCCGTGCGGCGCCCGCTCGTCGGGCCGCAAATCCTGTTCCCACTTCCTGATGGACGCCGGCGTCAGCCGCGTCGTCGTGGCCGCCGTCGACCCTTCGCCCTTCGCCGCGGGCCGGGGCGTCGAACGGCTGAAGAAGGCGGGGCTCGAGGTCGAGACGGGGCTGCTGGCCCAGGAGGCGGCGGTTCTCTACGAGGGCTATCTGCACCGGGTCGAGACCGGACGGCCCATGGTCCGGATCAGCGAGGACGGCGCGGGTTTCGACGCCCGCTTCGCCGCCTCGGCCAAGGCCGATCTGACCACCGAACTTCAGCGCCTCGGCGAGGCCGGCTACACCCGGATCTGGGTCGGGCCGGGCGAACTGGCCGAGGCGCTTCAGACCCAGGGACTGCTGACGGCCTGATCGCCGCCGGGGCCTGGAGTTTCGCGTAAGGCGGGCCCGAGGGTCCGCCGGTAACCATTTCAGCCTTCCTTAAGCGCCGACGTGCCAGAACGGGACTTATGTCGCCCGCCCCCACCGCCTCCTCCAGCGCCAGAAGGCGCCTCGACCAGACCGAACTGGACGCCATCTGCGCCCGGCACGACCGCCTGTGGCAGGCCAAGCCCGGCGGTGCCCGCGCCGTCTTCGCCTGGCTGGACCTGTCCGGCCTCAGCCTCGCCGGACGCAATCTGGCCGACGCCGATTTCGCGGCCGCCTCGCTGCACGGGACCGACCTGACGGGGGCCAAGCTCGACAACGCCACCTTCTTCGGCGCCGACATGCAGGATTGCATCCTGATCGACGCGAGCATGCGTCGGGCCGATCTGCGCGGCGCCTGCCTGCGCGGCGCCGACCTCAGCGGCGCCGATCTGTTCGAGGCCGATCTGCGCGAGGGCACCATCGCCGCGGCCGACTCCAAGCTGGGCTTCCGCGTCGTCGAGGCCAAGTCGCGCCAGGACACCCAGGCCCAGGGCGCCTGCCTGGCCGGCGCCAATCTGGAACGCTCCAAGCTGACGGGGATCGTCGCGGTCGCGGCCGACTTCTCCGACGCCATCATGAAGGACTGCAAGATGGTCCGCGCGAACCTGAAGCAGGCCAGCTTCCGGGGCGCGGATCTGGCGGGCGCGGACCTGTCGGGCGCCGACCTCTCGGGCGCGGACATGCGCGACGCCGTGCTGGTGGGCTGCAAGATGGCCATGTGGCGGACCGACGGGGCCAATATGACGGGCTGCCTGACCGACGACCGCCCCGCCGGGGCCCCTGTCGGCAAGATGCCCGCCGCCGATATGCTGGCCGAACACGCCCAGTGGTGCGAGACCGGCGGCGTTCAGGGCCGGCCCTCGGTCTTCGACGGCGTCGACCTGCGGGCCCTGCGCTCCATCCACGGCTACAATCTGACCGCCCTGTCCGCCAAGGGCGCGGTCTTCTACGGCCTCGACATGGAGGGGGTGCAGCTTCAGGGCGCGCACCTGGAGGACGCTGACCTGCGCTCGGTCAATCTGAAGGGCGCCGATCTGCGCGGCGCGCGGCTCGCGCGGGTGCGGCTGAACGGCTCGGATCTGCGCGGCGCCAAGCTGGGTCCGCTGCTGATCGCCGCCGACCGGCTGCTGCCCGCCGACCTGACGGGCGCCTGCCTGCGCGGCGCGGACCTGTCGGGGGCCGACCTGAACCGAGCGGTGCTGGCGGGCGCCGATCTCACCCGGGCCATGCTGCACGGCGCCACCATGCACCAGACGGACCTGACCGACGCCACGGTCAACGGCGTGCGCGGCATGCCGGAGCCGACGCCCGCTCCCCAGCCCTGACGCACGAAAAAAGGGCGGCGCGAACGCCGCCCTCTCCAGTCTTCCTGCCGCGCTTCGCGCTTCCTGAGGCGTCAGGCGGCTTTGGACTTCTTGCCCTCGATCAGGCGCTGGCCGGTGTTGATCTCGATCTGGCGGGGCTTGAGGGCCTCCGGCAGCTCGCGGGCCAGTTCGATCGACAGCAGGCCGTCGGCCAGGTCGGCGCCCTTCACCACCACATAGTCGGCCAGCTGGAACCGGCGCTCGAAGTCGCGCTCGGCCAGGCCGCGATGCAGATAGGTCCGTCCGGCCGCGTCGTCATTGGCCGTCTTGCGGCCGGTGACGGTCAGCAGGTTCTCCTTGACCTCGAGGGTCAGCTCGTCGGGCTTGAACCCGGCCACCGCCAGCTCGATGCGATAGGCGTTCTCGCCCGTCGTCTCGATGTTGTAGGGCGGCCAGCCGTTTTCCTGGCTGGTGCGCGCGGCGCTTTCCAGCAGGCCGGCCAGACGGTCGAAGCCGACGGCGGAACGGTACAGCGGGGTGAAATCATAGGTACGCATGGGTCATCCTCCTGAGGATCAGCAAGGTTGAACCGCCCCAGCGATTTGGCCCGGGACGGCGGTGGGAGTTCAGCCCCGGCGGTCCGGATATCGGCCCCGCCCGGTCTGGAGGCCCCGGAACCGGCGGCCTCGATTGCGATGTGGGAAGCGTTCGTCCGGCGTCAAGACCGCGCCAATCTGTCGCCGTCCGTTCGCGAGGCTTGCTCCCGTCCGCAGACGCCGTAGGGTTCGCCCGCACATTTCTGGAGCCACCCATGCGCCTGCTCGCCCTCGCCGTGACCACCGCCCTCGTCCTGCCGTCGATCGCCGCGGCCCAGGCCCTGCCGGCGCTTCCGGCCCTGAATGAGACGGGGGCCCAGCGCACCGTTCGTCGCGCCGCCATGACGCCTCCGGTCCTTCAGGAAGACGCCGCCCTCCAGGCCGCCGTGGGCTCCGACGCCCGTCCCGCCGCCGACGTCGCCCGCGACCCCTTCCGCCATCCGTTCGAGACCCTGACCTTCTGGGGCCTGACGCCCGGATCGACCGTGGTCGAGATCGAGCCGGGTCGCGCCGGCTGGTGGCGCAACATCCTGGAGCCTTACGCCCAGGCCACCGGCGGGACCTATGTCGCCGTCAACCGTCCGCTCGAAAGCATGGGCGTGCCGGACGGGACGGCGGATCTGGTCGTGGTCGCCCGGGCCCTGCACAACTGGCACCGCGCCGGCCGCACCGCCCCCTATATGGCCGCCTTCTTCAAGGCGCTGAAGCCGGGCGGCGTCCTGGCCGTCGAACAGCACCGCGGCGCCGAGGGTCTGAACGCCGACGCGACGGCCCCCTTCGGCTATGTCTCCGAGAGCTATGTCATCCACGCCGCCCAGGCCGCCGGCTTCGTGCTCGACGCCCGCAGCGAGCTGAACGCCAATCCGAAGGACGACCACGACCACCCCTATGGCGTCTGGACCCTGCCGCCCGTCCGCACCAGTGCGCCGCGCGAGGGCAACGCCAACGACCGTTCCACCCCCCTGACCGAGGCCGAGCGGGCCGAGTACGACGCCATCGGCGAAAGCGACCGCATGACGCTGCGGTTCCGCAAGCCGGCCTGACGGCGTCATGCCGGGAACCCTTTTGACGGGCTCGGGGAACGCGGTTAAGGCCTGCGTGCCGGGGCGGCGCCTGATCAGACGGGGCCGCGCCGCAGGGAGCGTGCATGGCTGAATCCACCGAACGCCGTCACGGGCCGCTGTCGCGCCGCAGCCTGCTGTCCGGCGTCGCGGTGGTCGCCGTCGCCGGTCTGGCCGCCTGCGGCCGCGAGGAAAAGACCGCCGAGCCGCCGCCGACGCCCGACGGCCCGCCCAAGGGCTCGCTCGAGTGGGCCGTGGCCGGTCCCTGGCGCGCCCAGGACAAGGCGCGCGACGCCGCCCGCCATCCGATGGAGACCCTGCGCTTCTTCGGCCTGCAGCCGCGCATGACGGTGGTCGAATTCTGGCCCGGCAGCGGCTGGTACACCGAGATTCTGGCCCCATATCTGGCCGAGGGCGCCGGAAAATACGTCGCCGCCGGCTTCCAGACCGGCCCCGGCGCCGACCCGTCCCAGGTCCAGCTGGCCGCCGCCTTCCAGCAGCGATTCACCACCGACAAGCGCCTCTACGGCGAGATCGAGCTCAGCGCCTTCGGCCCCACCTCGGGCCCGGTGACCGCCGCCGGCACGGTCGACATGGTSCTGTTCATGCGCAACATCCACGCCTGGATGGCCGCCGGCATCGCCGARAAGGCCTTCGCCGACGCCTGGGCCGCCCTGCGTCCGGGCGGGATCCTGGGGGTCGAACAGCACCGCCTCGGCCCYGAGGAAGATCAGGACCCYGCSGCSGCGAACGGATACGTCCAGGARGCGTTCGTCAAACAGCTGGCGGCGGAAGCGGGCTTCGCCTTCGTCGCCGCGTCGGAAATCAACGCGAATGAAAGGGATACCAAGGATCATCCGTTCGGGGTCGNTTCGTCAAACAGCTGGCGGCGGAAGCGGGCTTCGCCTTCGTCGCCGCGTCGGAAATCAACGCGAATGAAAGGGATACCAAGGATCATCCGTTCGGGGTCGAGACCCTGCCGCCGATGTCGCTGACCGCCCCGCGCGGTTCGCCGCCGAACCCGGCCTTCGACCGGTCGAAGTACGACCGCATCGGAGAGAGTGACCGCATGACCTTGAGATTCAGGAAGCCAGAGTGAACCGAGCCGTCGCCTACGCCGCCAATGCGCCCCTGATGGGCGTTCCGGGCGCCTCCGCGCCTCCGGGGGGCGAGGGCGAATGGTTCCGCGGCGCCGGCGGCCTGCGCCTGCGGGCCGCCTTCTGGACGCCGTCGGCCCTCATCGCCAGGAAGCCGCGCGGCACCGTCGTCGTCAGCCCCGGCCGGACCGAGCCGATCGAGAAATACTACGAGGTCATCGGCAATTTCCTCGCCCGCGGCTGGTGCGTCCTGGCCCATGACTGGCGCGGTCAGGGCCTTTCGGCCCGCCTGTTGCCGGACCGGCTCAAGGGCCACGCCCGGGCGGTGGAGGAATTCCTCGACGACTACGCCCGCCTGCTGGACGCCTGGGAAGGCCGCGCGCCCAAGCCCTGGATCATGGTCGGCCATTCGATGGGCGGCGTCCTGAACCTGATGAGCCTGGAGGGCGGCGAGAGCCGTTTTTCCGGCGCCCTGCTGACCAGCCCCATGCTGCGCATCAGGACCGGCAAGCGGTCGATGTGGTCGGTCAAGCTGGCGGTGCGCTGGAACCTGCGCCACGGCAAGGCCGGCGACTATGTGCTGGACGACGCCGACGACCCGTTCGACCACACCTTCGAAAAGGACGCCCTGACGACCGACGAGAGCCGCTACGAACAGTGGCGGCAACAGCTGTACGCCTGCCCGCATCTGGCCGTCGGCGGCCCGACCTGGGGCTGGCTGGCCGTGGGCCTCGACGCCGGCGAACGCGCGCTCAAGCCCAGGGCCCTGAAGGCGGTGTCCGTCCCGGTCGCCATCGTCCAGGCCGCCGAGGACGACCGCGTCTGGAAACAGACCAACAAATGGGCCGCCAAACGGCTGGGCCGCGGCCGCTACGTCGAGATTCCGGGGGCGAAGCACGAGGTCATCATGGAGACCGACGACAAGCGCGCGGTCTTCCTCGACGAGTTCGACGCCATGGCCGCCTATGTCTCGCCGGTCGAGGACCTGTCGCCGCTGCCGGCGAAGGAGCCGATCGAAGCGGCCTGAGGCTCCAAATCCTCCCCGTTCGGGGGAGGATTTAACGGCCTATACCGCCGCCCTTCGCAGCGTCACCAGCGCCTGCTCGCGGATGCCCACGTCCCCGACCGCGAGGATCTGCCCGGACCCGTCCGGCGCCTCGCCGCGCCAGTTGCTGACCGCGCCGCCGGCCGCCTCGATGACCGGGACCAGCGCCGACCAGTCCCAGACCTTCAGCGCGCTTTCGGCCACCAGATCGATCCGGCCCGCCGCCAGCATGGCGTAGGCGTAGGCGTCGCAGCCCAGCCGGGCCAGACGCGCGGCGGCCCGGACCTGGGTCCAGGCCCCCAGCTCCGCGCCGGTGAACAGGTCGGGATCGGTGGTGGCGATCAGGGCGTCGTTCAGCCGCGGGCAGGGCCGGACGGCCAGCGCCGTCTCCGTATCGCCCCGCAATAGGCGCGCGCCGGAGGGGCCGCCGAGGAAGATCTCGTCCAGATAGGGCTGGGCGATCACGCCGACGGCGGGCCGCCCCCCGGCCCGAAGGGCGATCAGATTGGTCCACAGTGGCAGGCCGGCGATGAAGGCGCGGGTGCCGTCGATGGGGTCGAGAATCCACACATGGTCGGCGTCCGGCCGGTCCTCGCCATACTCTTCCCCGATCACGCCGTGGTCGGGATAGCGGGCGGCGATCAGCCGGCGCAGCGCGGCCTCGGCCTCCTGGTCGGCCTCGGTGACCGGATCGAAGGCGCCCGCTCCGCCCTTGTCGGACTGCGCATAGTCGCCCCGGAAATACGGCAGGGAGACGCGCGCGGCCTCGCGGGCCAGCTCGACGGCGAACAGTTCGTACTCGGTCATGGGGAGGGGTTAGGTGTCAGGGGCTAGGTGTTAGTCAAGCCACTCAACGCAAATACTGCTCCTCGCCCGCTAATCCCTAATCCCAGGTCCCTGACCCCTATGCGGCGTCGGCCTCGACGTGCAGGGACTTGGCCAGGTCCAGCAGGCGCCGGCGCGGCTTCTCGTCCAGCTGATAGTAGGCCTGGATCAGGTCGAGCGTTTCCTTGCGGGAAAACATCTCGCCGCCCTGGTTGGCGACCTCGCGGCGTTCGATGGCCTCTTCCAGACCGTCGTAGAAATAGCTGACCGGCGATTCCAGCGCCTCGGACAGCTGCCACAGGCGGGCGGCCGAGATGCGTATTTCTGGATCTGCTGGAAGCGGATGCCGACCTGGTTGGCCAGCTGTTGTTGCGTCAGGCCCAGCAGGCGCCGGCGGCGGCGCAGGCGGCGTCCCAAGTGCAGGTCGATGTCGGTGGCCATGGCCCTATTCCCCGTATTGGCAGGCTGTCCCGAAGCGGGACGGCTCGCCCTTCACGCGGCAAGCACCGTGCCGCGCTCGCCTGACGGGAGAGAGTCGGTGAGCAATGTTCTGTGTGGGGTTCCGCAACCGTTACGCTTCACGCGCATTACGGCGACAGAGCATTGGGCTTCAAGGGAGAGACAACATGGGCTTGGGTATCATTGGCTGGATCGTCATCGGCATCGTCGCCGGCTGGCTCGCTGAAAAAGTTATGGGCCGCAGCCACGGCCTGGTGACCAACCTGATCGTCGGCGTCGTCGGCGCCCTGCTGGGCGGTTTCATCGCCGGCAATCTGCTGGGTATTCCGGTCGGCGGCTTCAATCTGATCACGCTGCTGGTCGCCTTCCTCGGCGCCTGCCTGCTGTTGTTCCTCGTCGGCCTGGTCAAGCGTCGCACCTAGGCGCTTCGCCGGTCTGAAATGACGAAGGGCGGCTCCCTCCGGAGCCGCCCTTTTTCCATGGCGAGACGGCGGGAGACGCCGTCGGTCCTGCGTCGACTCGACCCTTTCGGCGATCACGGTGCGGGTGAGGAGGAATCTCCGGCGCGCTCAAGCGATGTCGACTTAGCGTCTTGAACGTTAACCCCTTTTTTGCTCGCTTCGCTTCAGTCTCAGCCCATGTCTATTCAGGTCAAATTGGACGAGGGCCTTTGCCGGGCCTGGGTCACCGTTCTCCCGGAGCCCCAGACCAGTACGGTCGCCGAGACGGTGCTGCAGCTGACCGACCAGCGTCCCGTCCTCGGCAGTTGGGACTGGATCATCGACATACGCAATCCGCACGCACAGGCGACGCCGGAAGAGATCGAAAGCATCTCGGCCGCGTTTAACGCCGTGACGAGCCAGCAGAGCTACACGATCTTCATCAGCCACGACCCTGCGACCTACGACCGGTGCGCCCTCATGGCCCGCACCTTCCTTCGACGCCGACACCTGGTGGCGCGCAGCGTGGCCGAGGCCAAGGCTCTTCTTCCCATGAGCGTGCACAGGATTTGATCTGGAAACCGCGCAGGGCGACGCCCAACAGGAGTTTGGCTTTCGCCCGCCTCTGACCCATCCGAAACGACGAAGGGCGGCTCCGTGCGGAGCCGCCCTTTTTTCTTGCCTCGATCCCGGGATCAGGCGCCGGGCTTGTTCGGCTTCTGGCCTTCGCCGGGGGCCGGCGTGGCGCCGTGGTGACCCGAATGATCCGGGCTGGCCGGCGTCGCGGGGGTGGCCGGAGTGGCCGGCGTGGCGGGCGTCACGCCCGGGTTCGCCGGCGTCGCCGGGGTAGCGGGGGTCGCCGGCGTCGCCGGCTCGGATGCAGCCTCTTCAGTCGGTTCGGCGGCCGGTTCGTCGACCGGCGTCGCCGCATCCTCGATCGCGGCGGCGGCGGCGAACTGGGCGCTGGTCCAGCCCACGGCGACGCCGGCGCCGTCCTGGCGCACGCCGCCGGACACCGGAACGCCGCGCAGCTCGCCATCGGCGCCGCGCACGGTCAGCTCCTGGCCGGATTCCGTATTGCGGGCGCCTTCAAGCTTGCCCAGCAGCGCGCCGTCGGAACCCTTGACGTCGGATCCGGGCTGAAGGGTCAGGTTCTGCGTCGGCGCGGGGGCGGCCTGTTCGGCGGCCGGGGCCGGGGTTTGCGGGGCCGTGCTGTCCTGGGCGAACGCGGGAGCGGTCATGAGGAACAGGCCGGCGACGCCAGTGAGGAGCGCGGTCTTTCGCATGATGTCTGCCTTGGTCAAAGCGAGCGGGGAGGGGCTCGCACCGACTGGCTAACACAGCGGATGACGCCTTGTTTCGTCCGCCCCGAAATGACCTTGGCCCTGCCCGGATTGGCCGATTCCGGCTTCCGGAGCGCCACATGGCGTACCGGGTCACTCTTCGGCGTGCGTCAGGGCCTCGACGACCACCCCCTCGGTCAACAGCTGCGGCAGGATGCGCGGCTCGGCCGATCCGGGCGAATACAGCAGATACAGGGGCACGCCGGAGCGGCCGTGACGCTGCAGTTCGGCGGTGATGGCGTCGTCCCGTCGCGTCCAGTCGCCCACCAGATAGACGGCCCTGGTCCGCGCCATGGCCGCGGCGACGCCGGGCGAGGTCAGCGACGTTCGTTCGTTGATCTTGCAGGTCACGCACCAGTCGGCGGTGAAATTGACCAGCACCGGCCGGCCCTCGGCCAGGGCGGCCTTGACGGCGGAGGGCGACCAAGGCGCGGCCCGGGGCCCGGCCAGGCCTTCGCCGGGTTCGGCGACCGGACTCTCCGCGGGCAGGACGGCCGCCAGCCACCCGGTTCCGGCGGCCAGCAATAGGGCTGTCGCGCCAGCCGTCAGTTGCAGCACGCCGCGGCGCCCGGCCATCCGCTCGGCCTGCGCCCCGCCGATCAGCCAGAGGCCCAGCGCCAGCAGCACGCCGGCCGCGAACAGCAGGCCCAGGGCGTCCGCTCCCGCCTGGCGGCCGAACACCCAGGCCAGCCACAGGGCCGTCGCATACAGGGGGAAGGCCAGCAGGCCCTTCAGCCGCTCCATCCAAGGTCCGGGCCGCGGCAGGCGGGCCAGCAGACCGGGGCTCAGGCTGACGGCCACATAGGGCAGGGCCAGTCCCAGCCCGAGCCCGAGAAACACCATCAGCGCCATCGGCCACGGCATCAGCAGCGCCGCCCCAAGGGCGAAGGCCATGAAGGGGGCGGTGCAGGGGGCCGCCACCACCACGGCCAGCGCCCCGGTGAAGAAGGCGCCAACCCCGCCCGGCAGACGCGCCAGCGGGCCCGAGCCGGCGCCCTGCAGTCCGGCGCCGACGTGGAAGACGCTGGACAGGTTGAGGGCCACGGCGAGCATCAGCAGGGCCAGCCCCGCCGTCACCGGCGGCGACTGCAGCTGGAAGCCCCAGCCCACGGCCTCGCCCGCGGCCCGCAGCGCCAGCAGCACGCCCGCCAGCAGCAGGAAGGTCGTCAGCACCCCGGCCAGGAAGGCCAGTCCGTCGCGCCGCGCGTGCCGCGGGTCATGCGCCGAGGCCGCCAGCGCCGCCGCCTTCATCGCCAGAATGGGGAAGACGCAGGGCATCAGGTTCAGGATCAGCCCGCCCAGAAGCGCGAACAGCACGGCCCGGGCGAAGACCGTCGGGCCGGTCCCTTCAGCGGCCGCCGCCGCCGCGCCGCCATCCGGCGCCGCGGCCAGATCGCCCGATCCGTCGCTGCCGGGCAGCGCCGCCCCGGGCACGGCGGCGATCTCGAACGCCCCGTGGGCCGTGGCCAGCACGCCCGCCACCGGCCCCGCCAGGCCGTCCGACCGCGTCGCCCCGCCCGGCTGCAGCCGCAGCGTCAGTCCCTGCGGCCCCCAGCCGCCGGTCTGGGCGGCCGGATGGCCGATGACGCCGCCCTCGAAGGGGAAGAAATAGCTCGGGCCCGGATCGCGGCCCGCCAACGGTCCGCCGACCGCGCTCAGCACCAGGACGCCGTCCTCAAGGGCGATGCGGGCCTCGATCCCGGCCGGCCGGGGCGCGGTCTCCAGCACGCGGGTGATCGCCGCTCCGTGGCGCGGGTCCAGCGGCGCGGCGCCCTCGCGCACCGGCAGGTCGAGGTTCAGGATCAGTTCTTCCGGGACGCACATCTCGGCGCTGCAGACGAAGAACAGCGCCTTGACCGTCAGCGGCACAGGGGTCCCCGCCCGCGCCGTGGCGGGGACATCGACCGGAACGGGCAGATAGACCTCGCCGGAATAGCCATAGTTCATCAGGCCCGACAGCCGCTGGCGCTCGGGCAGGGGCCAGACGATCTCACCCGCCTTCACGCCCTGCGGCGTCGTCCACGTCAGGGTCGTCGCCCCGCCGGAATCGCCGGGATTTCGCCAGTAGGTGTGCCAGCCGGGCTTGATGATCTGTCTGACGGCCACCACGGCGGTCGAGCCGGGCGCGGCCCAGGCCGACATCGGGACCAGTTCGGCCTCGATCCGTTCGGTGCGCTGCGGCCCCGGCGCGGAGGTGCGTGCGGGCTGGGCGACGGCGGCGCCGGCGGCCAGCCACAGCAGGGCGGCGGTCAGGATTCGGGTGAGCAGGGACACACGGGCTCCACGAGGCGTCGGCGCGACCTTAGCCGTCCCGACCCCGCCGCGTCACCGTCCGTCGCAGCGGCGCGTCGCCTCAGCTGCGCGGGACGGCCTCGATCAGCACCTCGGTGCGCCGCCGCATGGGCTCGCGCACGCCGGTCTCGGCCACGGCGCCCGTGTCGCCGACCGCCTCGACATCGAACGCCGGCGCCGGCCAGCCGGCCGCCGTCAGGGCCTCGGCCACCGCAATGGCGCGGCGCTCCGACAGGCTCTGGTTGGCCGCCCCGCCGCCGCGGGCGTCGGACAGGCCAAGGACCTGCACCTTGCGAATCTCGCAGCTCTGCAACTGGGCCGCCGTCATGCCGATGGCCTGCCGCGCCGGCTCCGTCAGCCGCGCCTCGCCATCGGCGAAATACACCTCGAACCGTTTGGTCGCGCAGGCCGAAGGCTCCGCGACCAGGTCGCTTCGGTGCCTGAATCCGCCCACGGCGCAGCCGGAGACGGCCACCGCCAGGCCCAGCAGCACAATCGATCGCTTCATATCCAGCCCTCCACCGACCCGTGAAAAGGGCGGCCCGCCAGCCGACGAACCGCCCCGATGTTCAAGCGAAAAGCCGACGCCTAGTAGCGGCGCTGGCCGTTCTCCCAGTAGCATTCGTCCTGACGGCCGTCGTAGCAGTAGTAGTACCGGTTCGAGCTGTCCCGATAACGCTGCTGATTGGCGCGGTCCTGCTGCGAACCGCGGATGGCGCCCGCCGCGCCGCCGACGACGGCGCCGATGGCCGCGCCGGTCCCGGCGTTGCCGCTGCCGACGTTGTTGCCGATGATGGCGCCGGCGACCGCGCCGAGGCCCGCGCCGATCGCGCCCTGACGGGTCGTCTCATTGACGCCGCCGTAGCCGTCGCTTGCGCAGGCGCTGGCCAGCAGGCCCGAAGCCGCGATCGCGATGATTGCCTTGTTCATGGGTATGTCCTTCATCCCTTGGGTTCGCCCCTGCGGTGAGAACGCTGGATAAGCGTGGCGGTTCCCCCGCTATGATGGGGGACGGGCCTGTGTCAGGTTCGGGCGGCGCCGCGCCAGACGCGGCGGCCGATGCTTCATGGGTAGAGACGGGGGTCTTGTATGCGTTTTTCTGAACCGGTCCGCATGGCGGACGATGGCGAGCACAGTCCGGTGTGGGCGCGCTCGAAACGCCGCTCCGGCAATCCGCTTATCGGACTGATCGTGACGCTGCTGGCGTTGTTCGGGGTGCTGACGGCGGTGCTCGGCGTCAAGGAGCGTTCGCTGGCCGAGGGCGGAGCCGTCATGGACGGCTGGATCGCCCAGGGCGTCGCCACGGTGAAGGGCAAGGCGCCCGAGGCCGCCGACCAGGCCGCCGACGCCACCGTAGCGGCCGCCGAAAAGGCGGGCGACGCCGCCCAGGCCGGCGCGGCGGCCGCTTCTGACGAGCTGAAGAAGCAATAGCTTCACCGGGGGCGAAGGCGCCGGAACATCGCCCTCACCGGGGCGTTCGGGCGGCATGACTGAAAGCCTGACCCCGACCGTTGATCCGACGGCCGCGCCTGAAGACGCGGCCGTCGAACCACGCGTGCTGACACCCCACACAGTGCTGGGGCGGGTCATCATGCTGGTCAATCCCGCCGCGGGCGGCGTCGGCTCCGGCGCGGTCGGGGAGGCGGAAGCCATTCTGGCCGACTACGCCTGCGACGCGTCTGTCGTCTCCCTGGAGTCCGGCGCGTTCGACTCCCAGGTCCAGGCGGCGCTGGACGCGCGGCCGGACGTGCTGTTCGTCCTGGCGGGAGACGGCACCGCCGGGACCATCGCCTCGCGCGCGGGGCCGGACGGCCCCCTGATCGCGCCCTTGCCGGGCGGGACGATGAACATGCTGCCCAAGGCGCTGTACGGGACCGCTGACTGGAAGGCGGCCCTCCGGCTGGCGCTCGAGGAAGGCGCGCCGCAGTGCGTCGCCGGCGGCGAGGTTTCCGACGGCCGGACGACCCAGGCCTTCTATTGCGCCGCCATTCTCGGATCGCCGGCCCTGTGGGCTCCGGCGCGCGAGGCCGTCCGCGACGGCCAGATGCGTCTGGCGTGGATGTACGCCCGCCGCGCGCTGCGCCGCGCCTTCTCGGGCCGGCTTCGCTACTCTCTCGACGGCAAGGTCGCCCGGCGGGCCGAAGCCCTGGTCCTGATCAGTCCGATGATCTCCCGGGCGATGGACGAGAACACCGGTCTCGAAGCCGCGGCGATGAATCCGTCGGACGCCGCCCAGGCCTTTCGCCTGGCCGCCCACGCCGTGTTCAGCGACTGGCGTCAGGACCCGGCGGTGACCACCCGGGCGATCCAGCGCGCCACCGTCCGCGCGCGTTCGCGCATTCCCGCCGTGATCGACGGCGAACCCATCCTGCTGTCCCACGAGGCCAGGGTGAAATTCATCCGCAAGGCGTTTCAGGCGCTGGCTCCCAATCCCCCCGCGGCCGAGGATAGCGTCTAGTGGGGCGGATTCTCCAGTTCTCGGACATCCATTTCGGCGTGGAGCACAAGCATGCCTGCGCCGCCGCGCTGGAATATGCGCACGCCAATTCCCCCGACCTGGTCCTGATCACCGGCGACATCACCCAGCAGGGTTTCCCCGACGAGTTCGAGGCCGCGGGCCGCTGGATCAATCAGATGCCAGACCCGCAGTTCGTAATCGTCGGCAACCACGACGTCCCCTACTGGAGCCTTTTCGCCCGCCTGTTCTACCCGTGGAAGGCGTTCGAGAAGGCCACGGGCCATCCGGCCCACGACCACCAGTTCCTCAGTCCCACGGTGATGGTGCGGGGCGTGGTGACCGCGCGCGGCTGGCAGGCCCGGACCAACTGGTCCAAGGGGGTGATCGACCTGATGCAGACGCGCAAGGCGGCCGAGGCCCTGCGTCAGGCGCCGGTGGGCGCACTGCGCGTCCTCGCCTGCCACCACCCCCTCGTCGAAATGATCGGCACGCCGATGACCGGCGACGTCAAACGCGGCGACCGCGCCGCCCAGATCTTCGCCGAGGCCGGGGTCGACATCATCGCCACCGGCCACGTTCATGTGCCCTTCGCCCTGCCGATCAGTCTGGGCGACCACTGCTCCTACGCTGTCGGCTGCGGGACGCTGTCACATCGCGAGCGGGGCGCGCCGCCCAGCTTCAACCAGATCGAATGGGACGCGGACCACATCACGGTGACCGCTGTCGGCTGGGACGGCCAGCGGTTCGAACCGAGCCAGACCTGGAAGCTTCCGCGCCGTCAGGACACCCTCAGGACGGCCACGGCGCCCAACCCGAACGTCGCGGGCGCAAAGGAAAAGGCCGCGGTCTGAGCGACCGCGGCCTCGTCCGTCTGTCCGGGGTTTGAGCCGGTCTAGATCCGGCGTCCCCTGCCCGTGACGAAATGCACGATCAGCAGGATGATGAAGACGACGAACAGCACATAGGCGATGTTCATCGACAGACCGGCCACGCCCCCGGCGCCGAGGGCGCCGGCGACCAGCGCCAGAACGAGAAAGATGAGAGCCCAACGAAGCATCAGCGGTTCCTCCAGAGCGGTTGATCCAAGGAGCGACAACCGCCGCGCCTGACGGACCAACGTTCCGGAACCGGCGCCGTTCCGATTCAGCGCCGACGTGACCGGTGCGGCTTTTCGGTGAAGGCGGCCGCGACCATGGTGGCGAGGGCCGGATTCCTGAGGAAGATCCATCCGCCGGCCAGGGCCGCCACCGTGCCCAGGATGGGGCGTTGGCGGAACAGGCTGTAGGCGCGGGCGCCCAGACCGGAGGGTTCGTCTTCAAAGTCCTCCTCGGTCTCTGACCGGTTCACCAGGACCAGGGCGACGACGATGGCGACGATCGCGAACAGAAGGAAGGTGGTCGCCGCGGCGGCCAGCGGCACGAGCACCAGCAGCAGGGCGAAGAAGATCGTCGCCCCCAGCGCCATGACCGCCACCAGGGCGGCCCCCGCCACGACCGAAGCCGCGACGGCTTTCTTGACCAGACCCCTGGCCAGCCCCCCGCCGAACATCAGCGGCGACGACCGGCGAGCAGCAGGCCGAGCACGACGCCGACGCCGAGCGCGATGGCGGTCGACTGCACGGGGCGCTCCTGGACCCGCTCGGTGATGTAGCGCTGGGCTTCGTCCAGACGCTCCTGCGCCTCGTCATAGTATTCCTGGCCGCGCACGCGGGCGGTGTCGTAATAGCCGCGGGCCCGCTCGCGCATGACCTCGGACTGTTCACGCAGGCGGGCTTCGGCCTCGGCGGCCTTGGCGCGCACGCGCGTTTCCGCGGTCGCCGCCTTCTCGCGCAGACGCGCCTTTTCCTCGGCGCCGAGGACCTTCAGGTCGTCCTTCAGGGTGTTGAGGTCGTTCTTTACGGCAGCTCGTGCCGCCTTGGTCGTGGCCATGATGCGCGCTCCGGTGTTCAAGCTTGGCTGTTAAATAGAGAATTCAGAGCGGAAACGCCACCGCGCGGCGCCGGTTCCGCATCGCACCATTTCCGACGGGTGGCGAAGCGCCGCATCCCGGCATAGACAGGCGCTCATGACCGACTGGCTGTTTGACCCCGCTCCGACCCCGTCCCTGCCGATCCTCGGGAGCGCGCAGCGCTTCCCCGTGCGGCGCATCCTCTGCGTGGGCCAGAACTACGCGGCCCATGCCCGGGAAATGGGCCATGATCGCGCCGAGCCCTTCTTCTTCACCAAGCCGGCCGACGCCGTGGTCGCCGACGGCGGCGACCCGGTGTTTCCGATGGCGACGGCCAACCTGCACCACGAGGTCGAACTGGTCTGCGCGGTCGGCGCGGACGGGGCGATCGCCGGCTGGGCCGTCGGCTGCGACCTGACCCGCCGCGACCTCCAGGCCGCCGCCAAGGAGAAGGGGCGTCCCTGGGACGCCGCCAAGGGCTTCGACCAGTCCGCCCCCTGCGGCCCGATCAGCCTCGGCGCCCTGCCGGACCCCGCCGCCGTTATCGCCCTGTCCGTCAATGGCGAGGTCCGCCAGTCGGGCGCGCTGGACGACATGGTCTGGAATCCCGATGAAATCCTCGCCAAGGCGCGCACCCTCTGGGATATCCGGCCCGGCGACCTGATCTTCACCGGCACGCCCGAGGGCGTCGGACCGCTTCAGCCCGGCGACCGGGTCGAGGCCTCGATCGGCGGCCTCCAGCCCCTCGTCTTCACCCTGAGGCCGCGATGATCCTGCACGGATACTGGCGCTCGGGCGCGGCGTATCGCGCCCGCATCGCCCTGAATCTCAAGGGCCTGAGCTATGATCAGCAGGGCGTGGACCTGCGCACCGGCGCTCACAGGTCCGACGCCTTCGTCACTCTCAACCCGCAGGGCATGGTCCCCGCGCTGGAGGTGGACGGCGCCGTCCTGACCCAGAGCCCCGCCATTCTCGAATGGCTGGAGGAAACCCATCCGCGGCCGCCGCTGCTGCCCATGGGCCCTGTCGACCGCGCTCACGTTCGCGCCATGGCCGCCCTGATCGGCTGCGACATTCATCCGCTCAACAATCTGCGGGTCGGCAAGGCCCTGCGCGAGACCTTCGGCGCCGATCAGGCCGCCGTCGACGCCTGGGCCGCGCGCTGGATCGTCCCCGGCTTCACGGCGCTGGAGGCGCTCGTCGGACGGCATGGCGGGGGCTGGTGTTTCGCCGACGCCCCGACCCTGGCCGACTGCTACCTCATCCCGCAGATCTATTCGGCCCGGCGCTTCAACGTCCCCCTCGACGCCTTCCCGAGGCTGCTGGCTATCGACGAAACGGCGAAACGCCACCCCGCCTTCGCCGCCGCCCACCCGGACGTCCAGCCCGACGCAGATTAGGCCAGGAACCGCTCCACCGCCGCCAGGAACCGCCGCGGCTGGTCGATCATCACCATATGCTCGGCCCCTTCGATCCGTTCGAAGGTGGCGGGCCGGCGCAGGCGCGCATAGGCGCCGCGGAACAGACTGTCGGCGCGGGCGCGCGGCGAGTTCTGGTCGGCGCTCCAGCCGTAGACCACCGTCACCGGCGCCGTGATGTCGGGCAGGCGGCGGCGCAGGTCGACGGTCATGACCTCGTACAGGGACTGGGCCAGCACCCGGCGATCGCCGCCCTGCCAGCCCATTGATCCGAACACCGCGTCGGCGGCTCCGCCCAGCTCCAGGCCCATGGACCGGCCCCGCGTCCTCAGCGCCTCGTCGCCGAGGAACTGGATCGCCTGAAAGGCCAGCTGGGCGATCGGCTCGACGTCGCCGACCGTCGCTCCCGGACTGATCAGGGCGGCGAAGAAGGGCGATGAGTCCACCGCCATCACCCGGCCGACGCGGCCGGCGGAGTCGGCGGCGACCCGGATGCCGACCTGACCGCCCATCGAATGGCCGATGATCGCGGGCCGGTCCAGCCGCTGTTCAGCCATGTAGCGGCGCACCTCATTGGCCACGCCCGGCATGACCGATCCGTCGGCGTTGGCCTGGGCCGCGAGATCGCCGAAGCCGCGCACCGAGACCAGATGCAGCCGCCGTCGGCCCTCCAGCTGGCTCGCCAGACCGCGCCACACGTCTGCGGTCGAGGCCAGGCCGGGAATCAGGATCACATCGGGGCCTCGCCCGCGCGTCGTCACGGTGATGCGCGACGACCGGAACGCGGTCTGCGCCCAGGCGCCGGGGCCGGCGCCCAGCGCCACGGTTCCCGCCGCCAACCCGATCAATATGTTTCGTCTTTGTTCCATGCCGTCTTTGAGTCTAGCCTGCCGTGAGAAACGCAAGGGAGGTCACAATGAGCCAGCCGTCCGACGAAATCGTCTTCTACACCAACCCCATGTCGCGCGGCCGTATCGCGCGCTGGATGCTGGAGGAGGTCGGCCGCCCCTACCGCACCGTGGTTCTGGATTACGGCACGACGATGAAGGCCCCCGAGTATCTGGCCATCAACCCGATGGGCAAGGTTCCGGCCATCACCCATCGCGGGGTCACGGTGACCGAATGCGCCGCCGTCTGCACCTACCTCGCCGACGCCTTTCCCGAAGCCGGCCTGGCTCCGGCACTCGACGACCCGGCGCGGGGGACCTATCTGCGCTGGATGTTCTTCGGCGCCGGCCCCCTCGAGGCGGCTGTGACCGCCAGGGCGCTGAACCTGTTGGCCCCGGCCGACAAGGCCGCCATGGCCGGCTACGGCAGTTTCGAACAGGTCGTCGATGCGCTCGAATCCGCGGTGACCGGCAGCGGCGGACCCTGGCTCCTGGGCGACCGGTTCAGCGCGCTGGACGTCTATCTGGGCAGCCAGATCGGCTGGGGCCTGCAGTTCAAATCCCTGCCCGAGCGCGACGCCTTCAAGGCCTATGCGGGCCGGCTGTCCGGGCGCGAGGCGGCGGTGCGGGCGCGCGAGATCGACGACGCCCTGATCGCGGCGGCGAATGCGAAGGGCTGAGGAAGCGGCCTAGCCCTGGGCGGGACGCAGGCCCGTCGGCGCGGCGACGGCCGGAGCCGCGGCGGCGCGCTGGACCTGCGGACGGCGTTCGCCGCCGGCCGCGCGGATGCGGTCGATGCGGGCCTTTTCAGCCCTGAACGCGGCCAGATCGGCCCCGGCCAGGATGGTGCCCTCGGTGGTGCGCACGCCGGCCGGATTGATCCTCTGGCCGTTGCGCCACAGTTCGTAGTGCAGGTGCGGACCGGTCGAGGCGCCGGTCGAACCGACGAAGGCGACGACCTGTCCCTGGCGGACGCGTTGGCCGGCGCGGACGCCCGAGGCGTAGCGCGACAGGTGGCCGTAGCCGCTTTCCAGACCGTTCGGATGACGGATGCGCAGCCAGTTGCCATAGCCGCCCCAGCGGCGGGCCTCGACCACGACGCCGTCGGCGGGCGCCACCACCGGCGTGCCCATGCCCGCGGCGAAGTCGATGCCCTGGTGCATCTTGCGATAGCCGGCGATCGGGTGGCGGCGGAAGCCGAACGAGGACGAGACGCGGAAGCCCCGCTCCAGCGGCGTGCGCATGAAGGCCGAACGCGTGTTCTTGCCTGTGCCGTCGAAATACTGCGGCTCCTTCGCTCCGGCGGGCTGGAAGCGATAGAAGACCACGCCCTTGAGCTCGGCGTACAACAGGCCGTCGGTGCCGATGGTGCGGCCGTTCTCGGTCACGGTGCGGCCGAACACATAGGTGAATTCGTCGTTCGCATGGATGTCCCGGTCCATGTCGAACTTGTGCGAGAACAGCCGGCCGGCGGCGCGGGCGACGTCGGCGGGGGCCCCTTCGCGGCGCGCCGTGCGCGACAGCGAACCCTCGACCTTGCCGGTCAGGACCACCGTCTCGTGCGTGACCTTTTCCTCAAGGGCGCGCAGGCGCAGGGCGCCGTCGAAGCTGCGCGACACGGTCAACTGGGTCGCGGGCCCCGTGCGCATGGTCAGGCCGATCAGGCGGGCGTCGCCCCGGCCGCCGCGCGGCCTGGAGATGGCGGTTTCGAACCGCTGGCCGACCCGCATCGCGGTGACGTCCATGGCGTTCGACAGGGTGGCGGCGACGGCCGAGGCTTCTTCCGGCGCGATGCCGGTGCGGCGCACGGCCTGCTCGAAGGTCTCGCCGCGGCGAATCTGGACGGGGATGGCTTCCGGCGTGGTCAGGCCGGCCGGAGTGCCGGCGGCGGCGAACGCCTGGTCCGCCAGGGCGGAAATCTGAATTTGGGTGAGAGGCGGAGCCTCTTCCGCCTTCGCGGGTTGGTATACGCGTCCGGCAAGCAGAGCCACCGAGATCGCCGCCACCGCCGTCAGGGCGTGAGGCGCGATGCGCATCGGTTGGCGACGTGGATCGAACTGAGCCATCGGTCCCCGAAAAACGACGACGCCGTCCGGCGCCAAAGCCACTAGAAGCATGGATCGCGCCGAAGAGCCCCCCGTCGCGAGACAGGCCCTATAGCCCGTCCATCCCATCATGGGAAGACGGTTCGTTACAACCCGTTAACCGGGGCAGGCGCCGCTGGTAAAGCTTGCGTGAACCAGGAGAATACCTTGCGAGTTGATCAGTGTATTCGCAACCGTGCGAACAGGAGTCGGCCGCGACGTGTGTGATCCATCTCGCCCCGACTCTGGATGCATTCAAAGTGGCCGATGCGCCACTCAACTGTGCTTAAATGGACACGGCTATAGTGTTCGGCCGGCGGGCTCCTTTGCTCAGCGGGCTTTTCGCGGCCTCATCGCTCCGGCCATGAGCGCGCCATGAGCGTCGACGCGTCCTCCGCTCCCGACCGCCGCCGTCCCCGCGGTCGCCGTCTGCTGATCGTCGTCGGCGCCGTGCTGGGCGTGGTGCTGGTGCTGGTCGCCCTGGCGTGGCTCAACCGCCGCGCCGCCACGCGTCAGGTGCTGGTCGGCTGGCTGGAGCAACAGGGCGTCGACGCCGACATGCAGATCGAGCGGCTCGAGATGGACGGTCTGGTCGCCCGCGTCCGCATCGGCGATCCCGCCCATCCCGACGTCATGATCGAACGGGTCGAGGTCGACTATGGCATCGGCGCGCCCTGGTCGAAGGGCGGCCTCGGCGTCACCCCGACCCGCATCCGCCTGGTCCGCCCCGTGGTGCGCGCCAGCGTGCGCGGCGGCAAGCTGACCTTCGGCTCGCTGGACCCCCTGGTGGAACGCTTCATGGGCCGACCGCCCCGCCCCGACAGCCGCTCTCCCCTGGTCATCGTCGAGGGCGCCCGCGTGCGGCTCGACACCGACTATGGCCCGACCAACATCCTCGGCGACGCACGCATCGACAACGGCAAGCTGATGCGGCTCAACGCCCGGATGCCCGCCACCGCCTTCAAGAGCGGGGAGATCGAGGCGAAGGGCCTGCAGGCCGTCGTCGACCTGACCACCACCGGCGACCGCATCGCCGTCCGCCTCGACGCCGCCGCCGAAAGCGCCGACCTGCCGGGCGTCGCGGGCCAGGCCCCACGGCTCGTCGTCGCCGGAAACCTGCCCTATCCCGACCTCAAGGGCCGCAGGGGCGACGGCCGGGCCGCCCTCAACGCCGCCTTCACAGCGGCCCGCCTTTCGTCCGGCGGAACGGTCGCCCGGACCGCCGACGCGCGCCTGGCCTTCGACGGCCAGACCGCCGGCTGGCTCGAAACCTTCCGCATCGCGGGCGCCGGCGACCTCGACGTGCGCGCCGCCCGTATCGACGGACCGGGAACCGCCGTCTCCGGCGCCCGCCTGCGTCTCGACCGGGCCCGGACGGTCTTCACCCGCGACGCGCGCGGCTTCGGCTGGCGGCTGGAAGGCCCCGCGGCCGTCTCCGCCGCGCGCGCCTCGGGCGCCGGGCTGGACGGAAGCGGCCTGACCCTGACCTCCTCCCGCCTCGTCCTCGGCGGGCGAAACGCGGCGCTGGAGGCCGGCGGGCCGATGACCGTGTCCGCCGCGCGTCTGGTCCGGGACGACCTGGCCCTGAACGGCGTGCGCGGCGGCGGCCGTCTGGACCTCGTCGTCGACGGGGGTCTGCGCGTCTCGGCGACGAGCTCGCTCTCCGCCGCGCGCGGCAGCTGGCCCCTGTTCGGCCCCGTCGGTCGCGACGACCCGCCTGAACTGGCCGGGATGAAACAGGCGTTGTCCGCCTTCGCCGTCGACGTCCCCGCCTTCAGCGTGACCGCCGGGCCTGCGGGAACGCGCGTCGTCCTGACCCGTCCCGCCACCCTGCGCCCGGCCAACGGGGGCGTCCTGACCTTGCGGCCCGCCGCCACGCCGGTCTTCGCCGCCGCGCGCGGCCAGGCCGGGGGCGGCGCGCTCAGCCTGACCGCGACCCGGGGGCGGGGCATGCCCGAGGCCGTCTTCGCCATCCCGGCATGGCGCCTGACACCGACCGGCTTCACGGCCGCCCTGGACGGCCGCGCCGCCCTCGACTTCGGCCTCGCGAGGGGGATCGCCGTCCAGACCCGGGGCCGGCTGACCTCGTCCAACGGCCGCGTGACCTATGTCGCCGCCGGCTGCGCGCCCGTCACGGTCGAAGGGCTGGAGCTGGGCGAGAGCGACGTCACCGACCTGGCTGGCCGGCTCTGCCCGGCGGCCCGCCCGCTGGCCAGTGTCGCCGACGGCGGCTGGCGCTCGGACGGGACGGTGCAGGGGCTCTCGGCCGACGCCCCCTTCCTCGCCCTGCGTTTCAGCGACGTTCAGGGCGGCTTCACCGCCATCGGCGGCCGGGCCGGTATCAATCTCGACGCCCGCGTCGCCGGCGCCACGGTTTCCGACGCCACCAGCCCCCTGCGCTTCAATCCGCTTGGCGCCTCCGGCTCGGCCCGCATGACCGGCGAGGACTGGACCGGCGCCTTCGACCTGACCCGCAACGGCGCGGCCCTCGGCCGCCTGACCCTGGCCCACGACGGCGGCGCCGGCGCGGGCGGCGTCGTCATCGACGCCCCGTCCATCGTCTTCGCCGAGGGCGGCCTGCAGCCCGGCGACCTCAGCCCCCTGGCCGGCGACTTCGTTGGTTCGCCCGCGACCGGCTCGGTCGGCTTCGCCGGCCGCGTCGACTGGCGCGCCGACGCGGAAGGAACCAGCTCGGGCCGCCTGACTATCCCGGGGCTCGACTTTGTCAGCCCCGCCGGTCCGGTGAAGGGGCTTCGCGGAACGGTCGACTTCATCAATCTGGCGCCCCTGACCGCCGCCCCCGGCCAGCGCCTGACCGCGGACAGCCTCGAGTCGGTCACGCCCCTGACCGACATCGAACTGACCTTCGGCCTCGACAAGGCGGCGGTGACCCTCCAGGCCGGCGACCTCGCCGTCGCCGGGGGGCGCGTCAGCATCGAGCCCTTCGCCGTGCCGCTGGACCCGACCCAGCCGATCACCGGCGTCATCGTTCTCGACAAGGTGCAGCTCGGCGAGGTCATCGCCGGTTCCGGCTTCGGCGACAAGGTGAGGCTGGACGCCGTCGTCTCGGGCCGCCTGCCCTTCACTTCGACGCGCGAGGCGGGCGTCCGCATCACCGGCGGAACCCTGGCCGCCGTCCAGCCCGGACGCCTGTCCATCGCCCGCGAGGCTCTCAGCGGCCTGGAAGCCGGCGGCGGCGGCGAGGCCGTGCCTCCCAACACCATTCAGGACCTCGCCTATCAGGCGATGGAGAACCTGTCCTTCGACCTGCTCTCGGCCGAGGTGAACAGCCTCGACGAAGGCCGGATCGGCGTCCTGTTCCGCATCCGCGGCCGCCACGATCCGCCCGTACGACAAGAGCTCCGCATCTCGATCGCCGACTTCATCAGCCGTGAGTTCCTGAACCGCGAACTGCCGCTGCCGTCGGGCACCGGCATCGACCTGACGCTGGACACCACCCTCAATCTCAACCAGCTTGTCGGCGACCTGCTGGAGCTCAACCGCGCCCGCAACGGCCAGGCCTCGCCGGTCCCGCCGCCGCCGCCCACGACGCCGTGATCCTGCCCCCTTCGCCGTTCAGAACCCGTTCACCCGCCCGGGCGTTAGATCGCCGCGGATTGAAGACCGGAGACCACAGACCATGAACCGGACCCGCACACGCCTCGCCATCCTCGGCCTCGTCGCCGCGCTCGGAGCGAGCGCCTGCACGCCCACGGTCCGGCTGCAGGTCGATCCGATCCAGATCTACGCGAAACTCGACGCCGACGTCCGCGTGCGTCTCGACAAGGAGCTTCAGGACCTCCTCGTCGCGAACCCCAACCTGTTCTGACGCGAAAGTTGACCCAGATGTCTTTCCGCAAGTTCTTCGTCGTCGCCGCGGCCGTCGCGGCTCTCGGCGTCGCCGCGGGCGCGGCCTTCGCCCAGACCTCCGCCCAGAAGTCGATGATCGACGCCGCCAAGGCGCAAGGGACCGTGGGCGAACAGGCCGACGGCTATCTCGGCTTCCGCGTTCCGGCGTCCGACCCCGCCCTGACCCAGGCCGTCCAGGTGACCAACAGCGCCCGCCGCGCGGCCTACGCCCGCAGCGCCCAGGCCGCCGGCACCACGCCCGACGTCGCCGGCGCCCGGATGTTCGAAGGCCAGTTGCTGCCGCGCATCAGCTCGGGCCAGTGGTACCGCAACGCCCAGGGCCAGTGGGTCCAGCGCTAAGCGTCGCCGTACGGACCCTTCGGAGTCCGCGGGGGTTCCCTGTGCAGCCGGTTGATCCGGCCTGACGGGAAACACGATGCGAACCGCCTCGGAATGCAGGGCCATGGCCGCCTGGATGGACGGCCTCGCCGCGCGCGATTCCTCGCTCCGGCTACGCGCCGAGTGGGTCGGCATGGCCGCCTATTGGCGGGATCTGGCGCATCAGGCCGACTGGCAGGATCGTTATACGGCGCGACATCCCTAGGTCAGCCTCGCGACCCCCTTTGCCACGCCCCGGCTTTTGCGCGTAAGGCTGTGGCGCAGGCCGCCTCTTTCCGCGCGCTCGCTCTGGACGCCCGCTCCGCATGCCGACGACGATCCCCGGGGTTGAGGATGCCCAGACGCTCGCTCAGGCGATCGTCGACACCATCCATGAGCCGCTGATCGTCCTCGATGGCGGCCTGACGGTGCTCGCCGCCAGCCGCGCCTTCTATGAAATCTTCAAGGTCGATCCCGACCGCACCATGGGACGGCTGCTCTATGACCTCGGCGACGGCCAGTGGAACATCCCGGCCCTGCGGCTGCTGCTCGAGACGATCATCCCCGAAAAGACCGCCATGGACGGGTTCGAGGTCGACCACGACTTCCCCGGCGTCGGCCGCCGCACCATGCTGCTGAACGCGCGCAAGGTGATCTACGAAACCAGCGAGAACAGCACCATCCTGCTGGCCTTCACCGACATCACCGCCCGCCGCGCCGTCGAACGCCAGCTGGCCGACCTGCTGGAACACACCGAGGAGCTGCTGCGCCAGAAGCAGATCCTCCTGCAGGAGATGCAGCACCGCGTCGCCAACAGCCTGCAGATCATCGCCAGCATCCTGCTGATCAAGGCCCGCGCCGTGACCTCCGACGAGACCCGCCTGCACCTCAAGGACGCGCATCAGCGCGTGCTCTCGGTGGCGGAGGTCCAGTCCCATCTCCATGCCTCGGGCGATCTCGATCAGATCGAGGTCGGCCCCTATCTGACCAAGCTGTGCGCCAGCCTCGCGGCCTCCATGGTCGGCGAGACCCAGCCCATCGCCATCCTCGTCGAGGCCGACCATGGCTTCATCGGTTCGGACAAGGCCGTCAGCATGGGGCTGATCGTCACCGAACTGGTCATCAACGCCATCAAATACGCCTTCCCCACCGACCGGGCGGACGCCCTCGTCCTGGTGACCTATGCGAGCGCGGGAGACGGCTGGACCCTGGTCGTCCACGACAACGGCGTCGGGGCCGTGGACGCGGTCCCTTCCGCCCACGGCGGCCTGGGAACGGCCATCGTCGAGGCCCTGGTCAAGCAGCTGGATGCGCGCATGACGACGGCGCCCAGCCCGGGCATGACGGTGTCGGTGCGCCACGGGGGCTGAGCCCCGGCTCGCCTCCGCCGCGCCTCGCGTCTACATCTGTCCACATGGTGCTTCGCGTCCTCCGCAATCTCTTCATCGCCGCCGGGGTCTCGGCCGTGGCCACCGGCCTGATCAGCCTGGTCTGGAAGCTGATCGGGGGCGGCGACCTGCCGCTGCACGGCTGGATCGCCCTGTCGCTCGGCGTGCTGGGCACGGTCGTCCTCGCATGGGTCCTGATGGGGCTGGCCTTCAAATCCAGCCGCGAGGGCTGGGACGACCGGGTCGACAACACCCTGGATCCGGGCCGCCCCGAAACCGACCACGACGCCGACCGCCCTTGAGCCGATGCGCCGCCCGCGCGATAGGTCGCGGATGACCGACGCCCCCGCCCATCCTTCCGACATGACCTACGCCGGCTATCTGGCGCTGGACGATCTGCTGGCCGCCCAGCATCCGATCTCGGACGAACACGACGAGATGCTGTTCGTCGTCATCCACCAGACCAAGGAGCTGTGGCTCAAGCAGATCCTGCACGAGGTCACCCTGGCCCAGACGCTGGTCCGCGCCGGCGATCTGGTTCCCGCCTACAAGATCCTGGCCCGCGTCAGCCGCATCCAGGCCGTCATGACGATGAGCTGGGACATCCTGGCCACCATGACTCCCGCCGACTATCTTCGCTTCCGCGGCGTGCTCGGTTCGTCCTCGGGCTTCCAGAGCGACCAGTTCCGCCGTTTCGAATACATGCTGGGGCTCAAGGACGACCGCTTCCTGCGCTTCCACGAGGAACGCCCCGCCGCCCACGCCGCCCTGCGCGCCGCCCTGGCCGCGCCCAGCCTCTATGACGACGCCCTGCATCAGCTGGCCGCCGCCGGCCTGCCGGTTCCGGCCGAGGCGCTGAACCGCGACGTCAGCCAGCCGTGGGAGCCGTCGGAAGGCGTCGAGGCCGCCTGGCTGGAGGTTTATCGCGACACCGCCCGCTGGTGGCCCTTCTACCAGCTGGCGGAAAAGCTGGTGGACCTGGACGACGCCCTGCTGACCTGGCGGCACAAGCACGTCGTCACCGTCGAGCGCATCATCGGTCGCCGCCGCGGCACCGGCGGCACCGAGGGCGTCGCCTATCTGACCGAGACCCTGCAACGGCGCTGTTTCCCCGAGCTCTGGTCGCTGCGCACGAAATTGTAGAACGGCGAAGCTGAAACCTTTTCAACCCGGTCGGCGCTTTGTGGGCTCCTCCCCACAACAGAAGGCCGATCATCATGAGCAGCCCCAATCACCACGACATCCACGTCCTGAACAGCCTGATCGAGACCACCATCGACAGCGCCGACGGCTATCGCGAAGCCGCGAAGGAAACCGACAAGCCCACCTTCAAGGCCCTGTTCGAAGCCCGCAGCTTCGAGCGCCAGCAGGTCGTCACCGACCTCCAGGGCGCGGTCCGCACCCTCGGCGGCGAGCCCGAGGATGACGGCTCCATCCTGGCCAAGGCCCACCGCGCCTTCCTCGACGTCAAACACGCCCTGCTGCGCGACGAACAGGCGGTGGTGAATTCGGTCGAGAACGGCGAGGACTTCATCAAGGGCAAGTTCGAAACCGCCCTCGAGGATTCCAGCGTCTCGGCCACCACCCGCGAAACCATCCGCCGCGCCTGGGCCACGGTGAAGGACGGCCACGATCAGATGCGCGACCTCAAGCACAGCCTGGAAGGCCAGAAGGACGCCGGCGGACGCCTGTATCCGAACTGACCGTCGTCTCCGGCGACAATGAAAAAGGCCCCGGCGTTTCCGCCGGGGCCTTCGTCATTCTGGCTGCCGTTGAGCGGCTCAGGCTTCGGTGTCGGCGGCCGTTTCGGCCTTGCCGGTTTCCGGCACGACGACGCCCTTGACCGGACGCACGGTCTGCTTCTCGGCGATCCGGGCCGACTTGCCGCGACGATCACGCAGGTAATAGAGCTTGGCGCGCCGCACGACGCCCCGGCGCTTGACCTCGATGGCGTCGATGTTCGGCGACAGGATCGGGAAGACCCGCTCCACGCCTTCGCCGAAGGAGATCTTCCGCACGGTGAAATTCTCGTTCACGCCGCCGCCGGCGCGGGCGATGCAGACGCCCTCGAAGGCCTGGATGCGTTCGCGCTCGCCTTCCTTGATCTTGACCATGACACGCAGGGTGTCGCCGGGCTGGAAGTCCGGGATCTTGCGGGTTTCGATCAGGCGGGCCTTCTCTTCGGCCTCGATGGTCTGAAGGATGTTCATTCTATTCTCCTCGAGCTTTTGCGCTCTTTACCTGTGATTTGGCGGGCTCATGGCCCGCATKGGTCTTGTCCAGATRCGCCGTCCAGAGGTCTGGCCGCCGCTCCCGGGTCGTCTCTCGCCGCTGCTCTTCGCGCCATTGTGCGACCTTCTTGTGGTCGCCCGACAGAAGCACCTCGGGTATCTCCAGCCCCTCGAACGTCCGCGGTCGCGTGTACTGCGGATGCTCCAGAAGGCCGTCCTCGAAACTCTCGCTACTGAGACTGTCCGCCTGGCCGAGGACGCCGGGCAGCAACCTTACGCACGCCTCGATCACCACCATCGCCGCCGCCTCGCCGCCGGCGAGAACCGCGTCTCCGACGGAGACCTCCTCGAACCCGCGCGCGTCCAGCACGCGCTGATCCACCCCCTCNATCACCACCATCGCCGCCGCCTCGCCGCCGGCGAGAACCGCGTCTCCGACGGAGACCTCCTCGAACCCGCGCGCGTCCAGCACGCGCTGATCCACCCCCTCGAAACGGCCGCAGAGGACGACTATGCCGTCCGCCTTCGCCCATTCCTTGACGCGCGCCTGGGTCAGGGGCCGACCCCGGGCGCTCATGTACAAAAGCGGCCGCGCCAAAGACGCGTCAGAGGGTCCGGATACGCTGTCGAGCGCCCTCGCCACCACGTCCGCCTTGAGCACGGCTCCCGGRCCGCCACCCGCGGGGGTGTCGTCCAGGAAGCCGCGCGTATCTGTGGAAAAGGCCCGAATGTCAACCGTTTCAAGGCTCCAGAGCCCGCGCTCRCGCCACGCCGTGCCGATCAGCGAGACGCCGAGCGGGCCCGGAAACGCCTCGGGGAACATGGTCAGGACGGTGGCGGTAAAGGGCATGGCGGCTCTCCTAGCACACCTGCCCGGCGGCCCAACCCGACGACCAGGCCCACTGGAAGTTATAGCCGCCCAGCCAGCCCGTGACGTCGGCGGCCTCGCCGATGACGTACAGGCCCGGGACCGCCTTCGCCGCCATGGTCTGCTGGTCCAGCTGGTCCGTCGCGATCCCGCCCAGGGTCACCTCGGCGGTGCGATAGCCCTCGGACCCCACCGGCTTGACCGTCCAGCCGTTCACCGCCGCGTCCAGCCGGCGCAGGGTCTTGTCCCCGACCTCGGCCAGCTTGCCCTTCACCCCCTCGCGCTCGCAGATGCTCTCGGCCAGCCGTCGCGGCACGATGTGCCCCAGCGCTGTGTGCACCATCTGTTTCCCGTTCTCCTCCTTGGCCGCCTTCAGCCGGGCCCAGACGTCCTCGCCGGGCGCCATGGCCACGGTGATCGCCTCGCCCTCGCGCCAGTAGGAGCTGATCTGCAGGATCGCCGGCCCGCTCAGCCCCCGGTGCGTAAACAACATCGCCTCCGCAAAGCTCGTCCCCCCGCCCTTCACCACCGCATCCACCGCCACCCCGGCCAGCGGCGTCAGCTGTTCCAGCAGCCCCGCCTCGAACGTCAGCGGAACCAGCGCCGGCCGCGTCTCCGTGACCCTCAGCCCGAACCCCCGCGCGGCGTCATAGGCCCAGCCCGTCGCCCCCATCTTGGGGATCGACTTGCCCCCGGTCGCCAGCACCAGCGACCGCGCCCGCACCACCGACCCGTCCGACAGCGCCGCCTCATACCCGTCGCCGCCGCGCTCGACACGCTCCACCGAGGTCCCCAGCGACAGCACCACGCCCGCCGCCCGCATGTCGTCGGTCAGCATGCGGATGATCTGTTTCGCCGAGTCGTCGCAGAACAGCTGGCCCAGGGTCTTCTCGTGCCAGGCGATCCCCGCCTGATCGACCCTTTTCACAAAATCATGCTGGGTGAACCGCTTCAGCGCCGAGGTCGCGAACCGCGGGTTCTCGCCGAGGAAGTTGCCGGGCCCGGTCCCCAGGTTGGTGAAGTTGCACCGCCCCCCGCCCGAGATGCGGATCTTCTCGCCCGGCGCCCGCGCATGGTCGAGGATGCGCACGCTGCGCCCGCGCCGCCCCGCCTCTATGGCGCACATCATCCCGGCCGCGCCGGCGCCGACGATCAGGACATCCACAGTCTGCATCGCCGGCCTCTACCACACCCCCCGCCCGGGCGGCGAGCGGCCCCGCGCGCGGTCGGTGGCGTCGATCCGCTGCTTCACCACGAACATCTCCTCCACCATCTTCCACCGCCGGAACAGGGTGTCGACGTCGTCATGGCGCCCGTCGTCGATGGCCCGCCCGATCGTCTCCGCCAGCGACAGGAAGGTCCTGACCGGCTTGTCCAGGTCCACATCGAACATCATCTCCGGTCGCGGCGCCGCCCTGGCAAGATGCGGCGGCGGCAGGCCCCGCGCCTTGGCCTGCTGCCAGATGGTGTTCGGCTTCACCCCGAACACCTCGGCCAGCAGGGGGGCCTTCACACCGCCCGCCCTCAGCGCCATGACCCTCAGCCAGTCCCGCTCGTCCAGACTGCCTTTCGGATGCCGGAACTCGCCCGTCCGCTCTTCATAGGCCGGCACGCGCCGCCGTCGCGGATCGTCCTCGGGCAGATCCTTGATCCGCATCTTCAGCCGCCGGGCGTTGTACCGCCAGGTGTCCATCGCCACCCCGGCCCCGGCCCTCAGCGACCGCGACGTCTCCCCCGCATGCCAGCGCCGGAACAGCGCCCGCCACGTCTTGTCGTCATACCGGGCGTTGAAATGCTTCTCTTCCATCTGGCGGAGTATGACCCCGCCCCTTCCTGCGGCGCGCAAACGCCCCGACGCGCCGCGCAAACCCCAACGCCGACAGGAATCCCGGCGCCAGCAAAAAAGTTCTGGCGCGCACGTTCCTGTCTCCTCCCTGTTCGCGCAGCGAATGGGGAGGGGGACCCCGAAGGGGTGGAGGGGTAGCAACCGCACGGACCCTCTCCCTCCCCCTCGGGGGAGGGTCGTCGGCGCCCCGCGCCGACGGGGCGGGGACGGCCGCGCACCCTCCACACAAAAAAGAACAAACCAGCAACATTCCCGTTGCGAGTCTCCTTCCGGAATGCTTTCCATCTCCCCGGGTCGGTCTTCACATCCAGCCAGTCAGAGAGAGCCAGCCATGACGCCCGAAGACCCGACCACCCGCCTCCTCGCCGTCCTCCAGGGCCTCGACCTGACCAGCGCCGACGGCCGCGCCGGCATCGGCAGCCTGCTCTCCGAGATCGAGCGCCTCGCCCCCGGCGCAGTCCTCCAACAGGCGGCCCGGATCGAGCTGCGGGCGCTGGGGTGACGGGGTCGCGCGGAGGCGAGGCGCCACACGCCGGGCGTTAGCTGGCTCCATCCCGCGCTCAGGCAGCGAGGCCCCGCGGGCCAAGCGATAGCGCCCAACAAAGATGACCCGGCGTAATCCGGACCGCTACACGGCCCAGGACTGGAAGTTCGCCGGCCCCACGGTCGGCGCGATCATCGCCAACCGCTGGCTGGTCTATACCGAGTGCGACCTGTGCGAGCTGCGCATCCGCGCCGACCTGAAACGCATCGCCCGCGAGCGCGGCTCCAGCTTCGTCCTGTGGGGCCGCGCCACGACCTGCCGCAGGATGGGCTGCCCGGGGCGGGTCACCTTCTGGGTGCGGCCGCATGGGGCGAGCGGGGATGTGGCGATGACGTGAGGGGAATGTGGCGAGCGACGGAAGGTAGCAAGTAGGTTTCACGCAACCGTCCGATGTGCTATCTGAGACGACTGCTCGGGGGAGCTATATGACCGCCAGTAATGACGTCAAAACGCAGGACCGAGGCTCGTTGGTTCTCGGGACGATTCTGTCCGTTCCGCTCTTCTTGGTCAGCTTCCTTGTCGTCGCCGTCGTCTACTACGTCGTTCACACGTTTATGGCGGGCTCCGTCACGGATGGTGTGCCTCGCTTTGTCGAGTTGACCGCCACCGTAATCTCATCCGTCTTAGGGGTGTGGGCGGGCCGATGGGTCTGCGACAAAGCCTTCAAGGCGTGGTCGGGCTGGCCGGTGTTCGTTTTGTTAGTCGTGCTTGGGCTACTGAATACCGTGGCGATTTTCCAAGGCTATCATGATGGGGTGTGGCAGGCGGTGCTCGCCACCGTGCAACTGGTCGTGGCGTGCGTTGCTGCGTGGTTCATGGCAGTCAAGAAGGTCGATATTCACTAGCGGGGCGGGCATCCCGATAGCTTTGGCGGGTTCGTCATGACCGAACAGACCTGCAAGGATTGCGGTGAGCGCCTACCGCTTACTCGCGAGTTTTTTGGCCAGTATAAAAACGTGCGCAACGGCGGCGTGACGATCGGATTTCGATCAAGTTGCCGGAAGTGCATGGCCGCCCGATCCGCTCGCCATTCCATGGCAAATCCAGAGCAGAAGGCGGAGCGCGGGCGTCGTCGCGCCGAACGAGCAGGACCCGCCCGTCCGCAGGAAATGGCGGCGCACGCTGTTCGCCTTCGCGGGCCTCTTGGCGATGCCTGCCGCTACTGTGGAGCACCCCTCGGAAAGGGCGGTGAGGTGGACCATCTCACTCCGGTGGCCCGGGGAGGAACAAGTGGGATCAGCAACCTCACGCTCGCCTGCACGCCCTGCAATCGCGCCAAGCTAGCGAAAACTCTCGATGAGTTCCTTGAATGGAGAGCCGAGCGTGGCCTCGCCGTAAGGGAAGTCGACGTTCCAGGTGAGCTTCCCGACACGCCCACGTCCGATCGTCAGCGTCGGTCTTATGACTGACAATGACACTTCCCGGTTGCGGTTAGACCGTCTTTGTCCCGTCCGAAAGAAGCTTCAGGCTAAGGCGTTGGCCTTGGTATTCGTGGATCGCTTCTCGCGCTTCAAGTAGCGCGGCCTTAAGCTTGATATTCGCAACGTCGTCGCCCTCTTCTTCTTCCTCTTCCTCTTCGTTTTCTTCAGGGGCGACAAAGTCGACACTTCCACCCTTCTCGCTGAAGGTCAGTAGTTTTTCTATAGATTTGACGAGGGCGGTATTAATTTCCCCGTCCTTACCCTTCAGTTGCTCAGCAAGCACACCTTCAATAGTGGTTACCGCAGAGTCGCGTTTGGATTTTTCTATGTCTCTGAATTCTTTTTCCATCGTCTTCGTCAGAATACCTTTTTGACGAAGGTCTTCCATGGCGGAGCGCACACCAAGTACGTCCATGGCCACGCTAGTGATGTTCTTTGAAATTCTCGCCAGAAGGGTCGTGAAAACAACAGTGCCAGCCAGAATTAGTATGATGGAGCCTGTTGCGGTGCCGACAACTTTGACATCTTCGGGCTTTTCATCGCATGCCATGGCTAGGCCGCGAATGATTTCGTACCATTCCTTCCCGGCATCTTTCCAGTCGGTGACGTTGTCGATGGACACGTCATTCTGAAAACCGATCCGGATGATTATGCGATCTTCGTCGTCTTCGATGTCGCGAACTTCGAACCCAAGGTTCTTCACTGCTTCTGCATAGGCAGTGAAAGACGCACGAGCCTTGCTAAGAGTTTGCATTGCTTCGGTGATCTTTTGAGCCGCGGTCGCTGGATCGAAGTTTGAAGTGCGAACTACATCGTTCACGAATTCCGCGCCGGCGGGGCCCATGTAGGCGTCAGCGCCCAGCGCCGTCAGCATTTTCAGTTGCTGAATAGACAGCTCATCAAACCGCTGATCGTTGAGGAAATTGATCAGCGCTTGAAGATGTTCTTCCAAGGGCCGTTTGTCGGCTTGGCTCGCGTTATGATTTAGGGGCTCAAGAAGCGCGGCGTAAAGCTTGTTCGTGTCGCGAAATTGGCCGTTGAACCAAATTGCTAGCCTATGAAGTTCGTCGATATTCATGCAAATGGCCGCCCGCGTTACCGCCCCATAAGCGGGTGATGCAACTTATCAGCTAGTCGAACTATGGCAACGGCTCAGCTTCGTCTGCCGCTGCGAGGATGGCGCTCCGATCAGAGATGGACCGCCCCGAGGCTGCCCCCTCAGTGCGCCTCGTCCCAGTTCCCCGCTGCCCGCGCCTCCACCACCAGCGGCACCGTCAGCGCCACGGCCGGTTCCGCCGCCCCCTGCATGGTCCGCTTGATCACCACGATCGCCCGCTCCGCCTCGGCTTCCGGGGCCTCGAAGACCAGTTCGTCGTGGACCTGCAGCAGCATGCGCGTCGATAGCCCGGCCTCGGCCAGCGCCCCGGGCATGCGGATCATGGCGCGGCGGATGATGTCGGCGGCGGCGCCCTGGATGGGGGCGTTGATGGCGGCGCGCTCGCCGAACTGTCGCTCGGCCCCCGACTTTGAGTGGATGGCGGGAATGTGGATGCGGCGGCCGAAGACGGTCKMGACCMKGCCCGTCTCGCGCACCTKSGCCYTSRTCGCGTCCATRTAGKCGCGGATGCCGGGGAAGCGCTCGAAATAGGTCTTGATGTAGGCCCCGGCCTCGCCCTGGTCGATGTTCAGCTGGTTGGCCAGGCCGAAGGCCGAGATGCCGTAGACGATGCCGAAATTGATCGCCTTGGCGCGGCGGCGSGTCTCGGGGTCCATCTGGTCGACGGGGACGCCGAACATCTCGCTGGCCGTGGCGGTGTGGATGTCGATGCCGGCGGCGAAGGCGNTCGATCTGGCTGTAGTCGGCGCTGATCAGGACATGGCCGGGGGCGGCGATGAAGGCCTGGCGGATCTGGCGGCCGGTCTCGGTGCGGATCGGGATGTTCTGSAGRTTGGGRTCGCTGCTGGCCAGGCGGCCGGTGGTGGCGGCGGCCAGCTGGTAGCTGGTGTGGACGCGGTCGGTGGYCTTGTCGGCGGCCTCGATCAGGGCGTCGGTATAGGTGCCCTTGAGCTTGGACAGCTGGCGCCAGTCCAGCAGGACGCGCGGCAGGTCGTGGGTCAGGGCCAGTTCTTCCAGCACGCTGGCGTCGGTGCCCCACTGGCCGCTGGCGGTCTTCTTGCCGCCGGTCAGGTTCATCTCGCCGAACAGGATGTCGCCGATCTGTCTGGGCGAGCCGATGTTGAAGGGACGGCCGGCGATCTGGTGGGCCTGGGCCTCCAGCTCGGCCATGCGCATGCCGAACTCGGACGACAGGCGTTTGAGCCGGTCGGGATCGACGCGGACGCCGGCCCGCTCCATGTCGGCGAGAACGGCGGGCATGCCGCGCTCCAGCGTCTCATAGACGGTGGTCAGGTGTTCCTCGGCCAGCCGCGGCTTGAGCCGGCGCCACAGGCGCAGGGTCACGTCGGCGTCCTCGGCGGCGTAGCAGGTGGCCGGTTTCAGCTCGACATGTTTGAACGACTTCTGTGACTTGCCCGTCCCCGCCACCTGTTTGAACGGGATCGGGTCGTGGCCGAGATGCAGCCGCGCCAGCTCGTCCATGCCGTGCCCGTGCAGCCCGCCCTCGAGGACGTATGAGATCAGCATGGTGTCGTCGATCGGCGCGACGCGGACGCCCCGCTGGGCCATGACGGCCATGTCGTACTTGCCGTTCTGCATCACCTTGAGCACGGCGGGGTTCTCCAGCAGGCCCTTCAGCCTTTGCAGCGCCTCGGCCTTGTCGACCTGGGTGATGGCCTCGCGCGTCTCCGTCTGCTCGCCGAAATCCAGCCCCCCCGCGTTCGCCGCCGGCTCATGCGCATGCGTCAGCGGCACATAGCAGGCGTCGTTCGGCCCGATCGCCAGCGACACCCCGCACAGCCCCGCATGCGTCGCCGACAGCGCGTCCGTCTCGGTGTCGAACCCGACCACCCCCGCCTCCGTCGCCCGGGCGATCCAGGCGTCCAGCTCCTCCAGGGTCTGGATGCAGCGATAGGCCTCGACGTCGAAGGCCTGGGCCTCGGCCGGGCCGGTCGCGACCTGGCCGTAGCGGGGCGCAGCCACCGGGGCGGAAGGGATTTTCGGCCGGGCGACGAAGGCCGTGCCGTTGGTCGCCGGGGCCTTGCCGTCGCCGACCCGGCTGCGCAGGGAGCGGAACTCCATCCGGTCGAGGAAGGCCGCGAGCGCTTCGGGGTCGGGGTCGCGGACGATGAAGTCGTCGATCGGTTCGGGGGCGGGGGCGCTGCAGTCGAGGCGGCAGAGCTCGCGCGAGAGGCGGATCTGGTCGGCGAATTCGATCAGGGTCTCGCGCCGCTTGGGCTGTTTGATCTCGCCGGCGCGGGCCAGCAGCGTGTCGAGGTCGCCGTATTCGAGGATCAGCTGGGCCGCCGTCTTGGGGCCGATGCCGGGGGCGCCGGGGACGTTGTCGACGCTGTCGCCGATCAGGGCCTGGACCTCGACCACCTTGTCGGGGGTGACGCCGAATTTCTCGAACACGGCCTCCTCGGCGAGGCGGCGCTCCTTCATCGGGTCCCACATGACCACCGAGGGGCCGATCAGCTGCATCAGGTCCTTGTCGGAGGAGACGATCACCGCCTCGCCGCCGGCGTCGCGGGCCTTGCAGGCATAGGTGGCGATCAGGTCGTCGGCCTCGTAGCCGGGCAGTTCGACGCAGGGGACGCCGAAGGCCGCCGTGGCCTCGCGGACCAGCGGGAACTGGGGAATCAGGTCCTCGGGCGGGGCCGAGCGGTTGGCCTTGTACTGGTCGTACATGGCGTTGCGGAAGGTCTTCTCCGAATGGTCGAAGACGGCGACCAGATGGGTCGGGCCGTCGTCGCCCTTCATGTCGCGGATCAGCTTCCACAGCATGTTGCAGTAGCCCTGAACGGCGCCGACGGGCAGGCCGTCGGACTTGCGCGTCAGGGGCGGCAGGGCGTGGTAGGCGCGGAAGATGTAGGCCGAGGCGTCGATCATCCACAGCCGCACGGCGGGGCCGTCCTGGGTGAGGGGGCGGTCGGCGGAGTCGGCGGCGGTGTCGGTCATCGGCGGAACATAGGCGGGCGCGGCCCCGCCGTCACCGGCTGAGCGTCAGGAGACCCAGGTCCTGCGGCATTCGCCGACGGTCCAGCCGTTGAAGCCGGAATGAACCCGGCATTCGTAGCCCATGCCGGCGAGGGGGCCGTGCATGATGCCGGTCGCCACCAGGGCGCCGCGTCCGTCGTAGACCGGCCGGGCGAAGCTGACCCAGCGCACCCGCCGGCGTGGATCGCCGGTCGCGTTGGGATCCCAGGCTTCGAAGGCCAGACCGTAGCGGCTCCAGTCGCAGCGCGGCGCGTAATCGCCCTCGAAGCGGAGCGGCGGCGGCCGGTTGTCGGTGGTGTTGAAGCGATAGTGATCCTTCGCCACGGCGGCGATCACGGCGCAGTCCTCGCCGATAACGACCTCAGGCGGTCCCTGGGGCGGCGGCGCGGCGGGGGTGGCGCAGGCCGCCAGCAGGGCGGCGGCGGTCAGGGCGAGGGCAGGGCGCATGACGGCTCCTGTTACGAGCGCAGGCCGGTGATCGTGCGGTTGGGCGCGATATCCTCGGCCGAGGTGATCAGGTGAACGAGGGCGGGGCGGCCGGCGTTCCGCGCCGCGGCCAGGGCGGCGGGGAAGTCTTCGGTCCGCTCGCAGCGGACGCCGAAGGCGCCGAAGGCCTCGGCGTATTTGACGAAATCGGGGTTCCTCAGATCGGTGGCAATGACCCGGTCGGGGCCCGGATAGTGGCCTTCCTGGTGCATGCGGATAGTGCCGTAGGTGCCGTTGTCGACGACCACGACCACGACGTTGATGCCGTACTGGACCGCCGTGGCGATCTCCTGGCCGGTCATCAGGTAGTCGCCGTCGCCGGCGATGCAGACGACGTCGCGGTCGGGATGCACGCTCTTGGCCGCGATGGCGGCGGGATAGCCGTAGCCCATGGCGCCGGATGTCGGGGCCAGCTGGGTGCGGCAGGCGCGGTGGCGATAGAAGCGGTGCAGCCAGGCGGCGAAATTGCCCGCGCCGTTGGTGACGATGGCGGTCGGCGGCAGGCTCTCGCCGAGATGGGCCATGCATTCGCTCATGTTCACCGCCCCGGTCACGGGCACGGGCGTCGAGAAGGCCTGATAGTCGGCGTGCGCGGCGGCGGCCTCGTCATGCCAGGTCCGGCCCGGATCGATGGCCGAGAGCGCTAGGGCGGCCAGGGAATTGTCGGCGGTGGCGCTCATCAGCGGGGTCCAGACCCGGCCCAGCTCCTCCGCGCCGGGATGGATGTGAACCAGGGTCTCGGCCGTCCGGGCGCGGTCGAACAGGGTGTAGCCCTGCGTCGGATTCTCGCCCAGCCGGGCGCCGATGGCGACGACGAGGTCGGCGGCCTTCGCCCGGGCCGTCAGCTTCGGATTGCAGCCGAGGCCCAGGTCGCCGGCGTAGTTGGGCCGGTCGTTGGACAGGATGTCCTTGCGCCGGAAGGACAGGCTGACGGGGAGGCCCAGCCGTTCGGCCCAGTCGCCGATGGCGGCGGCGGCTTCCTCGCTCCAGCCCGAGCCGCCCAGCACCAGCAGCGGGCGTTCCGCCTTGGCCAGACGGGCGCGGACCTGTTCGACGAAGGCCGGATCCAGCGCCGCCTGCGCGGGCGTGACCGGCCGGATCGGCGCCGGCCCCCCGTCGGCGTGCAGGATGTCTTCGGGCAGGGCGATGACCACCGGCCCCATCCGCCCCTGAAGCGCGGTGGCGAAAGCGCGCTCGACCACCTCGACGGTGCGTTCCGGGCTCTCGATCTCGGTCGCCCATTTGGCCAGGCCGCCGAACACCTCGCGGTAGTCGACCTCCTGGAAGGCGCCGCGGCCCCGGTCGGTGAGGGCGATCTGGCCGACGAACAGGAGCATCGGCGTGGAGTCCTGGTGCGCCGTGTGCACCCCGATCGAGGCGTGGGTGGCGCCGGGCCCCCGCGTGACCATGCAGACGCCGGGCCTGCCGGTCAGTTTGCCCCAGGCCTCGGCCATGTTGGCGGCCCCCGCCTCATGCCGGCAGGCGATCACCTGGATCCTGTCCCGCACGTCCGCCAGCGCGTCCAGCACGGCCAGATAGCTCTCGCCCGGGACGCAGAAGACGCGGTCGATCCCGTTCATGACGAGGGTTTCGACAAGGCGGCGGGCGGCGGTGTTCGCGGGCTGGGTCATAGGGGGCGGGTTAGCAGATCGACCCCCGGCTTGGCCATGCAACCCCGCCGCCACGCTTGCGTTTAACGGTGAAGGTTCAACTCCCCCAAAGGAAACTCCCATGAAGAAGATCATCGCCCTGACCCTCGTCGCCGCCGCCCTGGCTGTCTCGGCCTGCAACACCGTCGCCGGCGCCGGACGCGACGTCTCGGCCGTCGGCAACGCCGTCGCCACGACGGCTGAAGACGCCAAGAACTAGGTTGTCATCCCGGACGCCGCGGCGCGGCGCTCCGGGACGCCGCAGAGCGAACGAGGGGCCCGCCGACGTCCGGCGGGCCTTTTCACATCAGTAGTCCACGCACGTCAGATACAGCCCGTCGGACGGCGCCACGGGCCCGCAGGCCGCGCGGTCGCGCGCCGCCAGCGCCGCCGCGACATCCTTGACCGCCCAGCGGCCCTGACCCACCTCGGCCAGGGTGCCAGTCATGGAGCGCACCTGCCGGTGCAGGAAGCTGCGCGCCTCGAACTGCAGATAGATCTCGTCCCCGTTGCGGAAGACGCGGGCGACGTCCAGCGTCTTCTCCGGCGATTTCGACTGGCAGTTCACATCGCGGAAGGTGGTGAAGTCATGCAGACCCACGAGGGCCTGCGCCGCTTCATGCATGGCCTCTTCGTCCATCCGCTTGCGGACGTGCCAGACCTTGCCCTTGTCCAGCGCCGGCGGACCGCGACGGTTGAGGATGCGATACAGATAGCGCCGCCCTGTCGCCGAGAAACGGGCGTGGAATTCGTCGTCCACCGCGGCGCAGTCCAGCACCGACACCGCCTCGCCGACCAGATGGGCGTTCAGGGCGTTCATCACCGTCCGCTCGGGCCAGGCCTTGTCGAGGTCGAAGCTGATCACCTGACCGGTGGCGTGAACCCCGGTGTCCGTCCGCCCCGCGGCGGCGATGCGCACGGTCTGACCGCTGAAGGCGGTGATGGCCGTCTCGACGGCGCCCTGCACCGTCGGCTGGTCGGGCTGGGCCTGAAAGCCGTTATAGTCCGAGCCGTCGTATTCCAGGGTCAGCCGGTAGCGGGCCATCAGACCAGCCGCGTTCCGGCGGGCAGGGGGAAGCCGCGCAGCATTTCATCCGGCGTCTGGACCGCCTTGCCGGCGCGCTGCACCCGCAACAGCCGAACCGCGCCATCGCCCGTGGCGATGCGCAGCTCGCCGTCCAGCACCTCGCCCGGCGCGCCTGATCCGCGCAGCGACAGACGCGACATCAGGGCCTTGATCCGCACCGGACCCTCCGGGCCCGGCGCCTCGAACCATGCGCCGGGGAAGGGCGACAGGCCCCGGATATGGGCGTCGACCTCGGTCGCCGGGCGGGTCCAGTCGATGCGCGCCTCGGCCGGTGTGATCTTTTTCGCATAGGTCGGTTCTCCGGCCTGTCCGGTCCCCTCCACCCCGCCGCGCTCGATCGCGGCCAGGGCGCGCGGCCACAGGCTGGCCCCCGTGTGCGACATGCGCTCCGACAGGGTCGCCGCGGTGTCGTCAGGCCGGATATCCATCACCTCCGAAAGCAGGATCGGCCCCTCGTCCAGACCCTCGGACATGCGCATGATCTGCACCCCGGTCTGGCGGTCGCCGGCCATGATGGCGCGCTGTATCGGGGCGGCCCCGCGCCAGCGCGGCAGCAAGGAGCCGTGCAGGTTGAAACATCCCAGACGCGGCGCGTCCAGCACCTCACGCTTGAGGATCTGGCCGTAGGCGACCACGCAGGCCGCGTCGACATCCAGGCTCCGGAAGGTGGCGATGGCTTCGGGGGATTTCATCGACTCCGGCGTGAACACCGGCAGGCCCATGGTTTCGGCGAAGGCGTGGACCGGCGACGGCGTCAGCTTCTGGCCCCGGCCCTTCGGTCGGGGCGGCTGGGAATAGACGGCCACGATCTCATGGCCCGAGGCGATGAGCTCGGCCAGCGACGGCACGGCGAAATCGGGGGTACCCATGAAGGCGAGGCGCATGGGAGGGCCTTTAGAGGTTGGCGCCGCTTACTGCCAGCGGGTCGAGACGCCGCCGCCCTCATCCCATTCGCCGCCCGCGTCCAGCGCGTCGTCGAAATCGAGCAGCCGGTCCAGGATGACCCCGGCGATGACGCCCAGGGCGGCGACGCCGATCAGGGTCGCGACGCTGGCGACGCCGACCTTCTCGTTGCGGGTCAGGCGGCGGCGGCCGGCCGGGTCGATGATGCGGTCGCGTGCGCGCTTGAGACGGGCCATCAGGCGGCCAGCCTTGCGTTCTTCTTCACCCTGGCCACGGCGCGGTCGCGCTTCAGCCGCGACAGGTGGTCGATGAACAGCACGCCCTCGAGGTGGTCCATCTCGTGCTGGATACAGACCGCATAAAGCCCTGCGGCCTCTTCCTCGACGGTATGACCGTCGTAGTTCAGGTATTTCAGGCGCACGCGCGCGGGGCGTTCGACCGAGTCGAAATACTCGGGCACCGACAGGCAGCCTTCCTCATAGGTGAACATCTCGTCGGAGGCCCAGACGATCTCGGGATTGACGAGGAAGCGCGGGTTGCGGCGTTCGGCGTCCCACTTCGCGCGGTCCTCATCGCTCATTTCGGCGGGGTCGAGGTCGTCGGCGGCGCCCCCCCTGTCGCCCAGGTCCATGACGATGACGCGGCGCGTGTCGCCGATCTGGACGGCGGCCAAGCCGATGCCGGGCGCGTCGTACATCGTCTCCAGCATGTCGTCCATCAGACGGCGCAGGTCGTCGGTCACCGGCCCTTCGACGGGGGTGGAGACCTGCTTCAGCACGGCCAGGTCGGCGGCGTTGTCGATGGTGAGGATGCGGCGAATGGACATGCCCGCGAGATAGGCGGAGCGGGCCGAAAGATCAAGATTTCCCAGTGTCGCGCTGGGTTTTATGCCGACAGATGCGGCAGGGGCCGCGGCTTGCGGTCCTGATCGATGGCCACATAGGTGAAGACGCCCTCGGTCACGCGCACCGAGGCGGCCGAGCCCTTGTCGCGGGGCCGTTTCCAGCATTCGACATGGACGCGGACAGAGGTCCGGCCGACCTTGATCACCTGGGCGTACAGCGACACCTCGTCGCCCACCGAGACGGGCTGGTGGAAGACCATGCCGTCCAGGGCGATGGTCACGCAGCGGCCCTGGGCCAGTTCGAAAGCCGGCGTCGCGCCCGCCAGATCCATGTGCGCCAGCAGCCAGCCGCCGAAGATGTCGCCCTCGGGATTGGTGTCCGCCGGCATGGCGATGACCCGCCCGACGGGCTGGCCGGTCGGCTGGGTCGGCAGGGCGTCGGTCACGGGGAGCTCCGGGCCGGAGGGCAGGAGAAGAATGGCGCACCCGAGAGGATTCGAACCTCTGACCCCTGCCTTCGGAGGGCAGTACTCTATCCAGCTGAGCTACGGGTGCGTCGGCGGCGAAAGCGCCGGACGAAGGGCCTTACAGCAGGACCGCGCCGCCCTCAATCCCGAATGCGCGCCCCTCGAACCAAAGCCGCCCGGGACGATTTACACGGTTCCGGCCCGGCGCATCGTGATCTAGCGTGCGCCCGCTTCGCCGATGGAGGTCCCCGATGCGCGCCTTTCTGCTTGGACTGCTGATGCTGGTGGGCGCCTGCGCCACCGCGCCGACGCCGGCGCCCGATCCGTCCGGGGACAATCTGGACGCCATCGCCCGCGACTATGTCGCCCTGATCCTCGAGATCGGCGAACGCGAGCCCGGCTATGTCGACGCCTATTACGGCCCCGCCGAATGGCAGGAGGCCGCGAAGGCGAACCCGCGCACCGTCCCGCAGCTGATCCAGGGCGCCGCATCCCTGACCGAACGGCTGAACGCTGTCGCGACCCGCGGGGTCGAGCCCGTCGTCGCCCAGCGCCGTAAATATCTGCTGGCCCACGTCTCCGCCGCCTCGGCGCGACTGCGCATGCTGTCGGGCGAGAAGATGGGCTTCGCTGACGAGGCCGAGGCCCTGTTCGGCATCCGCCCCGACCTCCTGCCGCTGTCGACCTATGACCCCATCCTGGCCGAGATCGACGCCCTGATCCCGGGTCCCGGCTCGCTGACCGACCGGGTCACGGCCTTCAAGGCCCACTATGTCATTCCGAAGGATCGGCTGCAGCCGGTGATGGAGGCCGCCATCGCCGAGTGCCGCCGCCGCACCGTCCGGCACATCGACCTGCCGGCCAATGAGCGGTTCACCCTCAGCTTCGTCGGCGACAAGCCGTGGTCGGGGTACAACTACTACCTCGGCGACGCGGCCAGCCGGATCGAGATCAACGCCGACTTCCCCATCTATACCGAGCGGGCGATCGACCTCGGCTGCCACGAGGGCTACCCCGGCCACCACGTCTACAACGCCCTGCTGGAAAAGACCTTCGTGCGCGACCGCAACTGGGTCGAGATGAGCGTCTATCCGCTGTTCAGCCCCATGTCCTTCGTGGCCGAGGGCAGCGCCAACTACGGCATCGACCTGGCCTTCCCCGGCGACGAGGCCACCGCGTTCGAGCGCGACGTCCTGTTTCCTCTCGCCGGTCTCGACCCGTCGATGGCGGAGAAGAAGGCGCAACTCGGCGCGCTGCAGCGCCGTCTGGCGCGGGCTGAATACACCATCGCCGACGATTATCTGGCCGGGCGGGTCGGACGCGACGAGACCATCGCCCGGCTGTCGAAATACAGCCTCGCCGACCCGGCCAAGGCCGCCCAGCGCCTGCGTTTCATCGACACCTACCGCAGCTACGTCATCAACTACGGCCTCGGTCGCGACGTGGTCCAGGCCTGGGTCGAACGGCAGGGGCCGAACCGCTGGGACGGCATGGAGACCCTGCTGGCCAGCCAGATTCTGCCCGCGGACCTGCTGCCGTAGTCCATGCCCGAACTCCCCGAGGTCGAAACCGTCCGCCGCGGCCTCGAGCCGGTCCTGACCGGGGCGCGGCTGACGCGCGTGCGCCAGAACCGGCCCGACCTGCGCTTCCCCTTCCCCGACCGGTTCGTCGACCGGCTGGAGGGGGCGACGGTCGAACGCATCGACCGCCGGGCCAAATATCTGCTGATGCCGCTGTCGACCGGCGAGACCTGGGTCACCCACCTCGGCATGACCGGCCGCTTCACCCTCGACGGCGAACAGCTGGGCGAGTTCGAGGAGCCGGCCCCCATCGCCGGCAAGCACGAGCACGTCAGCCTGTGCGCGGTGAAGGGCGGAGCGACCACCCGCCTCGGCTTCGCCGACGCCCGCCGCTTCGGCTTCATGGGCCTGATCCCGACCGGCGAGGTCGAGGCCCATCCTTGGTTCGCCGGTCTTGGCCCCGAGCCGCTGGGCAACGGCTTCTCGGGCGCCCGGCTGGCCGAGGCCTTCACGGGCAAGAAGCAGACCATCAAGGTCAGCCTGCTGGACCAGCGCATCGTCGCCGGACTGGGCAACATCTATGTCTGCGAGGCCCTGTACCGCGCCCGCATCTCGCCCCTGACCCCGGCCGGCAAGGTGTCGAAACCGCGCCTCGAAACCCTGACCGCGGTGGTCCGCGATGTCCTCAACGACGCCATCGCCGCCGGCGGTTCGACGCTGAAGGATTTCGCCAACGCCGACGGCGGACAGGGCTATTTCCAGCACCGCTTCGACGTCTACGGCCGCGAAGGAAAGCCCTGCCCCGGAGACGGCTGCTCCGGCGTGGTCAAACGCATCGTCCAGGGTGGACGTTCGACCTTCTTCTGCCCGTCCTGCCAGAAGCGGTGACGCCATGACCCACCGCATCATCCTGTTCCGGGGCATGAACACCGGCGGCGTCCGCGCGCCGGCCGGCGAGCAGCGGGCGATGGCCGAGGCCATGGGGCTGAAGAATCCGCGCACGCTTCAGGCCAGCGGCAATCTGGTCGTCGAAAGCGGCAAGGCGGCCGCCGCCCTTGAGGCCGATATCGAAGCCGCCATGGACAGGACCTTCGGCCTCAAGGTCGCCGCCATGGTCCGCACCCCGGAACAGTGGGCCAGGCTGATCGCCGCCAACCCCTTCCCCGCCGAAGCGAGGGCTCATCCGGCCAGGGTGCAGGCGATGGTCATGAAGGACGGGATCAGGGACGGCGCGCTGGAGGCCTGCCGGGCCCTGGCGGAGGACGGCGAGGCGGTCCAGGCCGTCGACGGCGTTCTCTATTTCTGGTTCCCCAAGGGACAGGGCGAGTCCGCGATCTTCAGGAAGGGGACGCCCCGCATGCTGGGCATGGGCACGGGCCGCAACTGGAACACGGTGCTCAAGCTGGCGGATATGGTAGAGCTGAAGGCCTGAACGCCGGCCACGGTCGAAAGGCGCACCGCGGCCCGGATCAATGACCCGGACAGGAAGCCCATGCGCAAGATCTTGATGCCTGCAGTCGCCGCCCTGGCGCTGGCCGCCTGTTCTCCCGCTCCGGAGCCGTCGGGGGCGCCCGGAGCGTCCGCTACGGCGGCCCCGGCCCCCGCGACGCCCGAGGCCTTCGTGCGGTCCCTCTACGGGGAGGGCGACATGCCGGGCGGCCCCGCCGAACGCATTGAGGAGCGCACGATCTGGTCCGCGCGCACCCGGGCCCTGCTCGCCGAGAGCGACCGGCTGACGCACGAGGGCGACGTCGGCTTCTTCGAGGCCCACCCGATCTGCGACTGTCAGGACGGCACGCCGGTGCTGCAGTCGGTCACCGCAACCTCGACCGGGCCGGACAGCGCGGACGTGGCCGTCGTCCAGGGGTTCGCCGAACCGGGCAATGCGGTCCACCGCAAGACCTACAACCTCGTCCTCGAGGACGGCCAGTGGCGCATCGACGACCAGCACTATGAATCGATGGGCCAGTTCCCGTATGAGCCGATGGTCCGGCGCCTCACCGTCTGGATCAGCGAGGCGAAGGCGGACCCCGCGACCTGACGGACGGAACCGCGAGGCCGTGCAGCGGTTGTGGCCCCAAGTCATTGCCTTGGAGGGACACCATGACCGACGCCTATATCTCCGACCCCATTCGCCACCCGCTTCACACCCTGATCTCGTGGCCGGCCGTCATCGCCGGCGCCATCGTGGCCGTCGCCGTGGGCGCGATGCTGAACCTGCTCGGCGTGGCCCTCGGAGCCTCGGCCTTCAATCCCTATGATTTCGACGGCGGCGACTCGTCCGGCTTCACTGCCGCGGCCGGCATGTGGATGGCCTTCGCCAACGCCATCGCCCTGTTCGTCGGCGGCGCGGTCGCGTCGCGCGCGGCCAAATACGCCGATCACCACAAGGGCGCCCTGCACGGCCTCGCCGTCTGGGCCCTTGCCTTCCTGCTGGCCATCACCATCGCCAGCGCGGCCGGCGCCGGCGGGGCCGCGGCCCTGGTCGGCGGCGACGCCCGGGACGGCGAGATCGGCGACACGGTGGTGACGGACGTTACCCCCGGCAGCCGCGTGATCGAGGGCGAGCTGGTCGCCCCGGCTCCGCTGCCGGCCCCGGTCGCCGCCGAGGAAGTCGCCGACACCACCGCCATGCTGGCCCTGTGGGGCTTCCTGACCATGCTGATCGGCGCCATCGCCGCGATCTTCGGCGGCCTCTACGGCGGCCGGAACCATCGCTGGATCGACCGGGCCGTGGACGGCCGCCACGACGACGTTCGCCGCGACGAGTCGCCCCGCAGCGTCCTCTAGTCGCCGAAACGGGGCGGTCTTGGCGGCCGCCCCGACTTCTGCAGGCGTGAGCCGGCGACGGCCAGGCCCGCCGACATCGGACTGAAGCGGACAGGGCCGGACTGAAGGGGTAAGGACCGCGCATGACCCATCGCCGGACCCACCTCTGGATCAGTCTCGTCGTCGGCCTCGCCGTCTGGGGCGCCTATTTCGCGCACTTCCTGCAGCAGATGCGTCGCGGAGAGACGGGTGGCCTGGCCCTGTGGTTCCTCGGCGCCCTGGCGGTGATCGTTCTCGCCGAGACCGTGGCGACCAGCCTGATCGCCTGGCTGTTCCGCCGCCGCGCCCGCCCTCTCGACGAGGGTCCCACGCTGCAGGCGGCGCTCAAGGCCAGCCATGTCGCCCTGATGCTGCTGATCCTCCTGGCCCTGACCGCCGCCGCCGTCCTCGCCCTCGCCTCCCTGTTCGGCTGGACGCTGAATCTCTCGGGCCCGCGCGGCCAGGTCGTCGCCGCCAACGCCCTTCTGGCCATGGTGGTTGTCGCCGAACTGCTGCGCGCGGCCCTGACGCTGGCGCTGATCCCGCGCCGCTAGAGTGGCGAGTGGCCAGTGGCCCGTGTTCAGCGGGTCGCCGGCAGGCTCTGGCGGCGCCCAAATCTCCGCCAAATCTGGACGCACCGCTCACGAGCCACTAGCCACTAGCCACCAGCCACTTCGGGAGCGCCCCATGTCCGACAGCTATTCCACCCTGCTCATCGAACGCCACGCCGACGGCTATGCGGTGGTGACCCTGAACCGCCCCGAGGCGCTGAACGCGCTGAACTCGGCCCTCTTCAGGGACCTGTCGGACTTCCTCGACGCGGTGGAGCATGACGACACGGTGCGCTGCCTGATCCTGACCGGCTCGGGCGACAAGGCCTTCGCCGCCGGCGCCGACATCAAGGAGATGTCGGACCAGTCCTATGCCGACATGTACAAGGCCAATTTCTTCGCCCTCGGCCACGACCGCATCACCCGCTTCCGCAAGCCGGTCATCGCCGCGGTCAACGGCTTCGCCCTCGGCGGCGGCTGCGAACTGGCCATGCTGTGCGACTTCATCGTGGCGTCGGAGAAAGCCAAATTCGGCCAGCCCGAGATCAACCTCGGCGTCGCCCCCGGCATCGGCGGCTCCCAGCGCCTGACCCGTCTTGTCGGCAAGTCCAAGGCCATGGACATGGTCCTGACCGCCCGGATGATGGACGCCGCCGAGGCCGAGCGCGCGGGCCTCGCCAGCCGCGTCGTCCCGCACGAGACCTTGCTGGACGAGGCGCGCAAGATCGCCGCGAAGATCGCCTCGCAGAGCCCCCTGGCCGTCATGGCCAACAAGGAGATGGTCAACGCCGCCCTCGAGACCACCCTGACCCAGGGCGTTCAGTTCGAACGCCGCCTGTTCCACTCCCTGTTCGCCTTCGAGGACCAGAAGGAAGGGATGGCGGCCTTCGTGGAGAAGCGGAAGCCGAACTTCACGGGGCGCTGAGCGTTGGGCTGACAGGGAGATCTGTCATGCTCAAGCTTCTCGGCGTCATTCTCGTTCTGGCCATCGGCTTCGGCGGCGGCTGGACCCTGCGCAGTTACCGCAACGCCGACGCCTGCCGTGAGGCAGGCGGGAGCATCGACACCAATCGCGGGATCTGCACAGGCGTGGGCGAGTCGACAGGCGCGCCGCCGCTGACGGCTCCGCCGGCGTGACCGAAACGTCCGGCCAGACTCGCGTTGACCCCCCAACCCCTTTCCGCTATAGCCGCGCGCTCTTCGAGATTTCCCCGNAAGATCGCTGCCCGCACCGAAGTGAACAAGGCGCGCCGTACGCGTGTCCGCACCTTCCTGCGCAAGTTCCAGGAAGCCGTCACGGGCGGCGACGCCGGCGCGGCCAAGACGGCCTTCGTCGAGGCTCAGTCCGAGCTGATGCGCGCCGTCTCCAAGGGCGTGGTTCACAAGAACACGGGCTCGCGCAAGGTCGGACGCCTGGCCGCCCAGCTGAAGAAAATGTCGGCTGCCTGACACAGCGGGTTACGGACGGCCTTTCATCGGCCTGTCATAGTTAATACCAACGATTTCAACGGCGAGGGAGCAGACGCTTCCTCGCCGTTTGCACGCGTGCGGCTAACCTCCCTGGCTGGAATTGGCGCTCTCGTCTGTGGCGAAATACGGTTTTTCGTTGACTGTGTTTGGCTTTAGCGGAGTCAACAATTTTAAGTGCAAATCGAGTCGCGAATCAGCGTTGACGCCCCCCTCGCCGGGCGTAAGTTTGGGGCGCTGACGCACTTCCATCCCCACACGGATGAAGACGGCGCGGAACTGGTTTTCGTGTCGGCGTGAGACGTCTGTTCGAGAGTTCGACCCCACCTGCGCGGCGCCATCGCCACGCGGGACAGGAGAAGTCGTCCCCGTTTCAGGCGCGCTCGAAGGACGTCAGCGGTGATGGCTTGAGTGGGTGGCTGATGGTTACGGGGAGCGCGGGCATGGCGGGGATGACGGATCCGGATCGCATCTGGACCGAGGCGGCGGGCCGTCTTCGCTCGGAAATCGGCGAGGGGCCGTTCAGCTCCTATATCGCGCCGTCGGCCGTCCGCGCCGACGGTTCGGGCCAGCTGATCCTGGTCACCCCGACCGCCTATGCCCGCGACTGGGTGCGCAAGAACGCCCTGCGCCGCATGAATGAGCTGTGGCTGGGCCTCGACGGCCTGTCCCGCCGTCTCGACGTGCGCTGCCGCGCCGAGATGGGCTCGACCCCCTCGGCGTCCCAGGTCGCCGCCGGTCGCGCCGAGGGCGCCAACGTCATCCCGCTGGCCCAGCCCCGCCCCATGGCCATGCCCATGGCCACCGTGCCGCCGGTCGCCGACGGCGCCCGCGCCGTGCGCGCCGCCGGCCTGCAGGAGCGGCTGACCTTCGACAGCTTCGTGGAAGGCCAGGGCAACGCCTTCGCCCTGGCCATCGCCCGCCAGGCCGCGGCCTGGGCCGACGGCCATTTCAACCCGATCTTCTTCTGCGGCCCCTATGGCTACGGCAAGACCCACCTGCTCAACGCCATCGCCTGGGAGGCCCAGCGGCTTCGACCGGATGCGAAGGTCGTCTATCTGACCGCCGAACGCTTCCTGTCGACCTTCGTGCGCGCCATGCAGGATCGCTCGACCGCGGCCTTCAAGGACAGCCTGCGCAGCGCCGACATGCTGCTGATCGACGACGTCCAGTTCGTCGGCGGCAAGACCTCGACCCAGGAGGAGCTGCTGTCGACGCTGACCGCCCTGATCGAGGACGGAAAGAAGATCGTCATTTCGGCCGACCGTCCGCCCATGGCCCTGACCGAGGTCGAGCCGCGCCTGCGCAGCCACCTGGCTTCGGGCCTGACCTGCCCGGTCGAGCCCGCCGACCGCGCCCTGAAACTGGCCGTGGCCCGCAACCGCATGCAGACCCTGGCGGCGCTCGGCGTCGTCTCGGGCGAGGCCCAGGCCGAGGTGCTGGAGCATCTGGTCGACCGCACGCCCGGCTCGATGCGCGAGCTTGAGGGCGCCGTGAANAAGGAATGTATTCGCGGCCGCCGCGCTCGGCGTCGTCTCGGGCGAGGCCCAGGCCGAGGTGCTGGAGCATCTGGTCGACCGCACGCCCGGCTCGATGCGCGAGCTGGAGGGCGCCGTGAACACCCTGGCCGCCGTCGCCGGCGCCCGCCTGTCCTCGCTCAGCATCGACGAGACCCAGGCCCTGCTCGGTTCGGCCCTGCGCGGCGGGCCCGAGCGCCGCATCACCGTCGACGAGATCCAGAAGACCGTCGCCGATCACTTCAGCCTCAAACAGGCCGACCTGCTCAGCGAGCGCCGCACCCGCGCGGTCGCGCGTCCGCGCCAGATCGCCATGTGGCTGTGCAAGCAGCACACGACCCGCTCCTATCCCGACATCGGCCGCCGCTTCGGCGGACGCGACCACACCACGGTCCTGCACGGCGTGCGCAAGATCGAGGAGCTGATGGGTCTGGAGGCCAGCGGCACGAAGGCGTTCACGACGGTGGCGTTGCCGCGCATGTCCTGACCCTGNCACACGACCCGCTCCTATCCCGACATCGGCCGCCGCTTCGGCGGACGCGACCACACCACGGTCCTGCACGGCGTGCGCAAGATCGAGGAGCTGATGGGGCTCGACGACCAGATCGCCCGGGACGTCGAGACGCTGACGCGCAAGCTGCGGGGCTGACGCCGCACGGCTCTCCCCCCCCCGAAGTGGGAGGTGGTCGCGCAGCGACCGGGTGGGGAATTCCAGACGTACCCCACCCTGTCGCCGCTTCGCGCCGACATCCCTCCCCATGAAGGGGAGGGAGAAGTCTGTGGACCGCGTTCCAGACCGTTGCCCCGCCCGGCCAATCCGCTAGTGTCGGTGGCCCTATCTCTTTGCGGCGGCTTGTGAGTCGTCGACGGCGGGCGAGACGACATGCAACTGACCATCGAACGATCCGCGCTCCTCAAGGCCCTCGGGCACGTGCAGAGCGTCGTCGAGCGCAGGAACACCATCCCCATCCTGTCCAACGTCCTGCTCAGCGCCGGACGCGACAAGCTGGCCTTCGCCGCCACCGATCTGGACATGGAGATGGTCGACGAGGCCGAGGCCCAGGTGAATGTCGAGGGCCAGATCACCGCCCCGGCCCACACCCTGTACGAGATCGTGCGCAAGCTGCCCGACGGCGCCGAGGTCTCCCTGTCCTACAACGGCGACGACCCCCGCCTGGTGGTCCAGGCCGGCCGTTCGAAATTCAACCTGCCGGTCCTGCCGGCGGGCGATTTCCCGGTCATGTCGACCGACACCTCGGGCACGCGCTTCACCCTGCCCAAGGAAGACCTGGCCCGGCTGATCGACAAGACCCGCTTCGCCGTCTCGACGGAAGAGACCCGCTACTATCTGAACGGCCTCTACCTCCACACCGTGGCCGAGGCCGGCATCCCGCTGCTGCGCGCCGTCGCCACCGACGGCCACCGCCTGGCCCTGGCCGAGACGCCCGCGCCCGAAGGCGCCGCCGGCGGCCCCGGCGTCATCGTCCCGCGCAAGACCATCGACCAGGTCCGCCGCCTGCTCGACGACGGCTCCGGCCCGGTCGAGGTCATGGTCAGCCCGCAGAAGATCCGCTTCGAATTCGGCCAGGCCAGCCTGACCTCCAAGGTCATCGACGGCGCCTTCCCCGACTACATGCGCGTCATTCCCAAGGGGAACGACAAACAGGCCGACATCGACAACGCCCTGTTCGCCCAGGCTGTCGACCGCGTCGCCACCATCTCCGCTGAAAAGAGCCGGTCGGTGAAACTGGCCTTCGACCTCGACCGCGTCACCCTGACGGTGCGCAACATGGAGGCCGGGCAGGGGGTGGAAGAGGTCGAGATCGGCTATTCCGAAGAGCCCTTCGAGATCGGCTTCAACGCCCGCTATCTGCTCGACGTCGCCGGCCAGATCACCGGCGAGACCGCCCACTTCAAATTCGCCGACCCGGCCTCGCCCACGCTCGTCCTCGATCCGGGCGATCCGGGCGTGCAGTATGTGCTGATGCCGCTGCGGGTGTGACGCTACGGGATCCATGGCCGGAGCGTTTCATTCCGGGGTCAGGCCTGAAGCAAGCTGTCTTGACCGGGGCGGTGATGTTCATCCCGGTAGTGTTCGCCGCGACGTTTCTCCTGAGGGGATCTGATGCTCTCGGTCGACCGTTGGCTCCGTTCCAAGCTCTCTTCTTGATATGTGTATTGGCGTTGTCGATCGGCTTGGTCGTTTGGCGCACCATGGTGCCGCCGTCCCTTCTTCTCACGGCTGATGGGCTCGCTGATCCCGGCCGAAGGAAAATCTTCCCTTGGCGCGAAATGAGCCCGGCACGTCTGGTCCGACCAGCCTGGTGGTTGTTCATGCCCATGATTCGATTTGAGCGACTCGAAGGCGGCAAGAATCGCGCGGTGTATGTGCCCGATATCTACGGGCCGGCATTGGCCGAGGTGATGCGCGATCTGGAGGCTTCGCGGATCAGAGGTGTGGCGCACGAGCGCCAATGATCACCTCCCTCACCCTCACCGATTTCCGCTCCTACGCAGCGGCCACCCTGCCGATCGCGGCGGGGTCGGTGGTGCTCCACGGCCCCAACGGCGCCGGCAAGACCAATCTACTGGAGGCGCTCAGCCTGTTCACCCCCGGCAAGGGGCTGCGTGGGGCCACGGCGCCCGAGATGGGCCGGCGCGAACCCGGCGAGGCGACCGGCCGCGCCTGGGCCGTCGCCGCCGTCCTGACCGACGGCGAGGGCGAGACGAAGCTGGGCACCGGCGTCCAGTCCGCCGGCGCCGCCCGCCGCATCGTCCGCATCGACGGCGAGACGGCCCAGCCCGGCCGCCTGCTGGACCATCTGCGCCCCGTCTGGGCCACGCCCGAACAGGACCGGCTGTTCTCTGACGCCCGCGCCGCGCGCCTGCGCTTCTTCGACCGGCTGGTCTTCGCCGCCGACCCTGCCCACGCCGCCTCGGTCTCGGCCTATGAGAAGGCCCTGCGCGAGCGGCTGCGCCTGCTGACCGAGGGGGCCCCCAACGAAAGCGGGATGAACCGCGCCGCCGACCCGCTGTGGCTCGACGCGCTGGAAATCCGGCTGGGCGAGGCCGGGGCCGCCGCCGCCCACGCCCGCGCCGCCGCCCTGACCACCCTCCAGTCGGCCATCGACGCCCGCTCCGACCGGCCCTTCCCTCAGGCCGACCTGGGCCTGACTGGCGAGGCCGAGATGCAGGCGGCCGAAGGCGCCGACGAAGCCGCCATCGCCGCCGTCATCCGCGACGGCATGGTCCGTTCCCGCGCCCGCGACGCCGCCGCCGGCCGCTCGCTGTACGGCCCGCACCGCTCCGACCTGACCGCCCTGCACCGCGAGAAGAACCGCCCCGCCGCCGAGGGCTCCTCGGGCGAGCAGAAGGCCCTGGTGCTGAACCTGATCCTCGCCCAGATCGCCCGTCTGGCGGACCAGCCCGCGCCGCCTGTGCTGTTGCTCGACGAAGCGCCGGCCCACCTCGACACGGCCCGCCGCGCCGCCCTGTTCGACGAGATCGAGGCCTTGGGTCTGCAGGCCTTCATGACCGGCACCGAGGCCGAATTGTTCGCCCCGTTGCGCGGCCGGGCGCAGTTCGTGCGGGTGGCGGACGGCGGGTTCGCGGCGGAAGGCTGAAACCCTCCGCGCGCGGCCCTTTCCAGCGTCGCTTTTCCTCGCAATTCCGCCCGGATTTCCTATATGTTGCGGGCATCGGCGCGGATCGGATTCGCGTCCTGAAAACCGTCCGTTCAAGGCGGCCGAACCGCCGCCTTCCGAAGCCCTCCGCGAGGGCGTTTCACCGACCGAATATATGACCGACAACACCGAGACCGCGCGCAACGTCGACACCGCCGAAGAGGCCGCCTACGGCGCCGATTCCATCAAGGTCCTCAAGGGCCTGGACGCGGT
>NZ_LMFL01000009.1:0-61836 GCF_001426805.1 Brevundimonas sp. Root1423 | reverse complement strand
CTGTCCGGCATGACCGGCACGGCCGCGACCGAGGCGCAGGAGTTCCTCGACATCTACAAGATGGACGTGCTGGAGGTGCCGACSAACCGGCCCGTCAAACGCATCGACCACGACGACGAGATCTTCCGCACCGAGGCCGAGAAGAACCTGGCCATCGCSGGCCTGATCGCCGAATGCCACGTCAAGGGYCAGCCSATCCTGGTCGGCACCGTCTCGATCGAGAAGTCCGAGACCCTGTCCGAAYTGCTSAAGACCCAYGAGTACGAGGTCACGCTCAAGACSCTGAAGCCGCAGCACGCCCATCTGMTGGAGATGGTCGTCAGCGAGGACGACAAGGTCCGTCGCGACGCCAAGAAGGCCTACGCCGCGCTGAAGGACGAGGACTTCGACATCGAGGTCAAGCGCGGCAAGGGCATCCCGCACAGCGTGCTGAACGCCCGCCAGCAYGAGCAGGAAGCCTATATCGTCGCSGACGCCGGCCTGCCCGGCGTGGTCACCATCGCCACCAACATGGCCGGCCGCGGCACCGACATCCAGCTGGGCGGCAACCTGGAAATGCGGCTGCAGAAGTGGCGCCAGGAAAACCGCAACATGGCCGTCGAGGTCACGCCCGAGATGGAAGCGGCTGAGGAGGCCCGTCTGNGGCAGGGCCAGGAAGGCGTGCCCGGCGCGGTGACGATCGCCACCAACATGGCCGGCCGCGGCACCGACATCCAGCTGGGCGGCAACCTGGAAATGCGGCTGCAGAAGTGGCGCCAGGAAAACCGCAACATGGCCGTCGAGGTCACGCCGGAGATGGAGGCCGCCGAGGAGGCCCGTCTGAAGGCCGACATCGCCGTGCAGCGGCAGAAGTCCCTGGCCGCCGGCGGGCTGTTCGTGCTCGGCACCGAACGCCACGAAAGCCGCCGCATCGACAACCAGCTGCGCGGCCGCACCGGCCGTCAGGGCGACCCGGGCACCTCGAAATTCTTCCTGTCGTGCGAGGACGACCTGCTGCGCATCTTCGCCGGCGATCGTCTCGACGCCATCATGCGCAGCTTCGGCGTCGCCGAGGGCGAGGCCATCTCGCACCCGTGGCTGAACCGCGCCGTCGAGACCGCCCAGAAGCGCGTCGAGACCCGCAACTACGACATCCGCAAGAACCTGCTGAAGTACGACGACGTCGTGAAYGACCAGCGCAAGGCCGTGTTCGAGCAGCGCCAGGAGTTCATGGACTCCGAGGACCTGTCCGAACTGGTCGGCGAGTTCCGCAACGACGTGATCTCGGACCTGATCGAAAAGCACATGCCGCCCAAGGCCTATGCCGAGCAGTGGGACATGGACGGGCTGGNGTGTTCGAGCAGCGCCAGGAGTTCATGGACTCCGAGGACCTGTCGGAGCTGGTCGGCGAGTTCCGCAACGACGTGATCTCGGACCTGATCGAAAAGCACATGCCGCCCAAGGCCTATGCCGAGCAGTGGGACATGGACGGGCTGGACGAGAAGATCCGCTCGACCCTGGGCCTGGAGCTGCCGCTGCATGACTGGGCCGCCGAGGAAGGCGTGTCGAACGAGGAGATCGAGGAGCGGGTCATCGCCGCCGCCGACGCCCGCGCCGCCGAGCGGATGGAGCAGATCGGCGCCGACCAGACGCGCGGTCTGGAGAAGCAGTTCCTGCTGCAGATGATCGACATGCAGTGGCGCGAGCACCTGGTCCATCTGGACCATCTGCGCGGCGTCATCGGCCTGCGCGGCTACGGCCAGCGCGATCCGCTGAACGAGTACAAGACCGAGGCCTTCAATCTGTTCGAGACGCTGCTGTACGAGCTGCGCCACAACGTCACCCGCTGGCTGATGACCGTGGAGTTTCGCTTCGAACAGCCGGCTCCGATGGAAATGCCCGAGTTCGAGGAAATCCACCTGAACCCCGGCACCGGCGAGAACGAGATGGCCAATCCGCTGGCGCAGAACCCGGAAGGTCAGCTGACCGGCGACGACCGCGCCCGCCTGCCGGTCGATCTTCTGCCGGGCGGCTGGGAGCGCACGCCGCGCAATTCGAACTGCCCCTGCGGCTCGGGCCGCAAGTTCAAACACTGCCACGGCAGCCTGATTTAAGGGCGCTATCGTTCGCGACGCGGTCGCTCGCTGCCTGAGCGCAGAGGGTGATACTTCGTCGAGGAATTCGACGACGGTTTCGGCTGTGACTTCGGATACGAACGAGACAGTGAAGACGAGGGCCGCAGGAGGGTCGATATGAGCCGCAAGGACCTGTTCTCCCGCGCCCTGTCGCTGGATCCCGACCGGCTGCACTTCGCCGCGCACAGCCATCATCTTTGGCCCGACGCCAGCTTCGACGGACAGGTTCAGGCCTGGGTCGAGGCCAACCGGTTCGCGGACCGGAAATGGGACCTGATCTTCGGCGAAGTCGTGCCGAGGGCGCAAGGCGAGGTGGCGCGCGAGCTGAACCTGCCCGATCCGAACACCGTGGTGTTCGCGCCCAACACCCACGACCTGCTGCTGCGGATCGTCTCCGGCGTGGGCCGGAAGCCGGTCCGCATCCTGTCGACCGACGGGGAATTCCACTCGTTCCGGCGCCAGGCCGAGCGCTGGGAAGAGGCCGGCGAGGCCCTGGTCACCCGCGTGCCGCTCGAGCCGTTCGACACCTTCGACGCCCGGTTCGTGGCGGCCGCGCGGGCCGGCGGCTTCGACCTGATCGTCGTCAGCCAGGTCTTCTTCCGCACCGGTCAGGTGTTCGGCGGCGTCGCCGATCTGGCGGCCCTGGCCGACCCCGCCGGGCCCTGGGTGGTGATCGACGGCTATCACGGCTTCATGGCCACGCCGACCGATCTGGGGGCCGTGGCGGACCGGGTCTTCTATCTGGCCGGAGGCTACAAATACGCCATGTCGGGCGAGGGAGCCTGCTTCCTGCACGCCCCGGACGGCTACTGCCCGCGTCCGGTGATCACGGGCTGGTTCGCCGAGTTCGGCGACCTGTCGGGACCGCCGGGCGGGGTGCAATATCGCGGCGACGCCGGCCGCTTCTGGGGCGCGACCTTCGACGTGTCGCCCCTGTACCGGTTCAACGCCGTGCGCGGGATGCTGGACGAGGCCGGACTGACCACGGCCGACGTCGCCGCCCATGCCCGGGCGCTGATGCAGCGGTTCCAGACCGCGGTCGCGGACGGCGAGGCGGGCAGGCTGTCCGAGGCCGAACTGATCAACCCCGTGACCGATGACGCCGCCCGGGCGCGCTTCCTCGCCTTCCGCCATGACCGGGCCGCCGCCTGGAAGGCGCGTCTGCTGGATGCGGGGGTCGTCACCGACGTGCGCGACGACGTCATCCGCTTCGGCTTCGGCCTGTACCAGGACGCGGCAGACGTCGAAGGGCTGATCGCCGCCTGCAAGCGGGCGCTTTAGGACTCTCTGCCGGGATGCGCGGTGGGCAGGCGCCCGCCTAGAAGAAGGTCGTGTCGTCCGCCTGCTTCGGTTCCGGGGCCTTGCGCGGCACGGGCGGTGTCGCCGGCCGGGGGGCGATCGGAGCGGTTCCCGGGGCCGGAGTCGGGGCCTGAACGCCCCCTGCGGCCGGCGGAGTCGCCGGCACGTTCGGATAGGGCAGGCTCTCCGGACTTCCGTCGCCGGGATAGGTCACGGGTGCGGCCGGATCGCCCGGCGCGATCCCGGGCGACTCGATCCGGTCCGGCGCGTCGAGGTCGTCGCGGATGAAGGCCCACGACCGCGCATCAGAACAGGCGCAGGCCTTCATGAAGCCCTCGCGGTCGCGCCAGATGACCAGCGGATAGCCGGCCTGCAGGCCTTCCTCGTGCAGTTTTTCCGCCAGGCTGGCGACGAAGATCCGCCCGGCCTCGACCACGGCGCCGCGGGCCAGATTGCCGTCGGCGGCGGGAATGCCCGCCGCGGTCCAGTTGCGCACAGGGGTGGCGGTCCAGCGTTGGTACAGGGTCCAGTCGCGCGTCAGCCACAGCTCGGCCACCGTGGCGCGTTCCGCGGCCGTGGACTGGGTCAGACCCTCGCGGTCCGGACGGGCGAACAGGATGATTCGGGCCTCGACGCCCGCGGCGCGCAGCTTGGGGACCTCCTCCCGCTCATAACGCTGCATGGCGGCCGAGTCGCGATAGCCCACGATGTAGAGGGGCTGGCCGCCGCCGCCGGCCGAAATCCACGAGGATTCGTCCAGCAGGCGCTGGATCGAGGCCTGGTTGCGCTGCACCGTCACCGGCTGGAAGCGGGCGTAGAAATGCTGGTAGGCCCAGAAGCCGCCGATGGCGATGACCAGGCCAATGACAGCCGCCAGGGCTGACCAGACGAAAAATCGACGCATGCGGACGGGCGCTCCAGCTTCACTGTTCAGACAGCATAACGCCTATCACCGAAATGCGATGCCGCGAACGCGCCCCGCGCGAACCGTCACCCCATGGTCGGGATGACGAAGCTCGAATCCGCGTGTTCCAGATCGCTGTCGGGCCAGCGGGCGGTGACGGTCTTGACCTTGGTCCAGAACTTGACGCCTTCCATGCCGTGCTGGTTGGTGTCGCCGAAGGCCGAACGCTTCCAGCCGCCGAAGGTGTGATAGGCGACCGGCACCGGGATCGGGACGTTGATCCCGACCATGCCGACATTGACCCGGGCGGCGAAGTCGCGGGCCGCGCGGCCGTTCTGGGTGAAGATGGCGACGCCGTTGCCGTACTGGTGTTTCGACGGCAGGTGCAGCGCCTCCTCGAAGCTGGCGGCGCGGACGATCTGCAGCACCGGGCCGAAGATCTCCTCCTTGTAGGATTCCATCTCCGGGGTGACGTGGTCGAACAGCGACGGGCCGATGAAATAGCCCTTCTCATGCCCCTGCAGGGAGAAGCCGCGGCCGTCGACGACCAGTTCGGCCCCCTCCTGCACGCCCTTCTCGATCCAGCCCTCGACCCGGGCCTTGTGCTGGGCGGTGACGACCGGGCCGTAGTGGGCGCCGGCGTCGGTCGAGACGCCGACCCGCATGGTCGGGATCTCGGCGACCATGCGCTCGCGCAGCTCGTCGGCGGTCTTCTTGCCGACGGGGACCACGACCGGCAGGGCCATGCAGCGTTCGCCGGCCGAGCCGTAGGCCGCGCCGGACAGGTCCTTGATCACCTGGTCCATGTCGGCGTCGGGCAGGACGATGCCGTGGTTCTTGGCCCCGCCCATGGCCTGGACGCGTTTCCCGTGCGTCGCGCCCGTCTGGTAGACATAGTTGGCGATGTCGGACGAGCCGACGAAGCTGATGGCGTGCACCAGCGGATGGGTCAGGATGGCGTCGACCGCGACCTTGTCGCCGTGGACGACGTTCAGCACGCCGGCCGGGGCCCCGGCCTCCATCATCAGCTCGGCGAGACGGACCGGCACCGACGGATCGCGCTCCGAGGGCTTGAGGATGAAGGTGTTGCCGACGGCGATGGCGACGCCGAACATCCACATCGGGATCATGGCCGGGAAGTTGAACGGGGTGATGCCCGAGACCACGCCCAGCGGCTGGCGCATCGAATAGACGTCGATGCCCGGCCCGGCCCCCCAGGTGTATTCGCCCTTCAGGGCATGGGGGATGCCGCAGGCGAATTCGATCACCTCGAGCCCGCGCTGGATGTCGCCTTTCGAGTCGGCGATCACCTTGCCGTGCTCGGCCGACAGCAGCTCGGCCAGGTCGTTGATGTTGGCCTCAACCAGCCGCTTGAACTCGAACATCACCCGCGCGCGGCGCTGGGGGTTGGTCGAGGACCAGCCGTCGAAGGCGTTGCGGGCGGCCTGGACGGCGTGGTCCATCTCGGAGACCGAGGCCAGCTGCACCCGGGCCTGGACCTCGCCGGTGTTGGGGTTGAAGACGTCCGAGAACCGGCCCGAGGCGCCCGTGAAGCTGGCGCCGTCGATGAAGTGATGGATGTCGCGCATGGTCGGAAACGGTCCTGCAAAACTGTAAGCGGCTATCGGATGGGCAGCGGTTTAGCCGTTGACCCGCCCGGGCGCCAGCGCCTCTAGATCGCCGCGTCGAACAGGGCGTCGCGGGCGACATCGGCCTTGAGCATGGGGAAGAAGTGGGTGCCGCCGGGAACGGTCTCGACCGTGACATGGGGGAGGCCGCGCGGGGTCCCGGTCAGGTGGCAGGTCGAACCGGTTTCGGCCCTGAGGATGCGGACGGGCCGGTCCAGGCGTTTGAGGGCGCGCCACGGGTTGTGGCCCTGGGCCGCATAGTTGGAGGCCTCCCAGGCCGGATCGCAGGCCAGGGCGAAACCCTCCGCCGTCTCGACCAGGCCGTCGGCCAGATAGTCCGCCAGCACCATCTCGGGCCAGCCCCGGAAGGCCCCGCGTCCGGCGTAGGCGGCGAGGGCCTGTTCGCGGCTGTCGAAGACGGCGCGGCGGCGCAGGGCGTTGCGGACCAGGGGAATGCGCGCGGCGAGGCGGTCGAAGACCGGCAGCTGGAAGGCCGCGACCGCCAGCCGGCTCCAGATCACCGGATCGAACAGGACGAGGCCGGCGACCCGTTCCGGGCGTTCGGCGCCGGCCAGCAGCGCCGAGGTGCCGCCCATGGAGTGGCCGGCCAGGACGACGGGCGGTCCGTCCAGGGTCTCCAGCAGGGCGATCAGGTCGTCACGGTGGTCATGCCAGCGCCGGCGGCCCGCGACCTCGGTCGGCAGGGTGGTCGAACCATGGCCGCGCAGGTCGGGCGCCCAGATGCGCAGGCTGCCGGACAGCGGGGCCAGCAGGGTGCGGTAGGTCAGGGCGTTGAAGCCGTTGGCGTGGACGAAGACCAGATCGACAGGCCGTTTCGGGTCGCCGAAATCCAGCACGCCCATGCGTCCCTCGCCCCAGCGGTTCGACACCGGAAGGCTCAGGCGACGGGGCGGGGAGAGCCGGATCGCGTCCATGCAGGGCAGATAGGGGGTTGGCGGGGGTCGCGCCAGATCACCCGAGGGAAGGCTCAGCCCGCGACGCAGGCGGAACAGCGGCCGTGGGCCTCGATCGTGGTGCGGACGATGGCGTAGCCGGCGGCCTCGGCGGCGCGGCCCAGATCGCCGGCGACGGGGGCCGAAACCTCCTGGGTGGCGCCGCAGCAGTCGCAGATCAGGAAGGCGGCGGCGTGGTCGATGCCGCCCGAGGTGCAGGCGACATAGGCGCTGATGGAGGCGATGCGATGGGCCAGGCCCTTGCGCTCGAGGAACTCCAGCGCGCGGTAGACGGTCGGCGGCTTGGCCGGCTGGCCGTCGTCGCCGAACCGGGCGATCAGGTCATAGGCCTTCACCGGCTCGCCCGCGGCCAGCAGCAGTTCCAGCACGCGCAGGCGGGCCGCGGTCATCCGCTCGCCCTCGGCGGTCAGGCGGCGGTCGGCCTCGCCCATGGCGCGGGCGACATCGGCGGCGGCGGGCGGACCGTCATCGTGATGGTGGTGGCAGTGCTCGCTCATGCGCCAGAGCTAGGCGCTCGCCGCCGCCCCCGCAACAGGATGGCTTGACGTTCTGTGATGTTATCTCGTAACACCAAAGGCACACCCCTGTACCGGATGCCTTCATGTCACTGTCCCTCGTGTCCCGCGCCGTCCTGACCGCCGCCCTCGGATGGGGCGCCCTGGCCGCCCCGGCGGCGGCCCAGTCGACCGTCCCGGGCGCCCGGGAGCCGGAGGCGGTGCTGGACGACGTCATCGTCACCGGCGCGCCCTATGGCATCAGCGCCCGCGCCACGACCATCGCCACCACGGTGATCGACGCGGAGGCCCTGGCCACGGCGCCGGCCGCCTCGCTGGGCGATCTGGTCGCCGGCCTGCCGGGCATGCGATCGACCGACTTCGCACCCGGCGCCAGCCGCCCGGTGATCCGCGGCCTGTCGGGTCCGCGCGTGCAGGTGCTGACCAACGGCATCGGCCTGATCGACGCCAGTTCGGTGTCGCCCGACCACCAGGTCGCGACCGATCCCGCCGAGGCCAGCCGCATCGAGATCGTGCGCGGCCCGGCGACCCTGGCCTATGGCGGCACCGCCATCGGCGGCGTGGTCAATGTTCTCGACAATCGTATCCCGACGGAGATGCCCGACGGCGTCGACGGCATGGTTTCGGCCCAGACTTCCAGCGTCGACCAGGGCTGGTCGACCTCCGCCCGCGCCACCTTCGGCCTCGGCCCGATCGCCATCAGCATCGACGCGGTGAAGAAGGAGGCCGACGACTACGACATTCCCTCGCCCGCCGTTTCGCAGCGGCTGGCCGATGCCGAAGGGATCGCGCGCGGGCCGGGCGGGAGCCAGCCCAACAGTTTCTCGGAACTGGAAAGCCGGGGGGTCGGCGCCGCGTGGATCGGATCGCGCGGCTTCATCGGCGCGTCCTACAAGGACCTGTCCAGCACCTATGGCACGGTGGCCGAGCCGGACGTCTTCATCCAGCTGGAACAGACCCGCGAGGACCTGCGCGGCGAGCTGCGCTTCGACGGCGGGCCGTTCCAGAAGCTGACCGGCTCGTACGGACACGCCGACTACACCCACACCGAGTTCGAGGGCCCCGGCAATCCCGGCACCGTCTTCCAGTCGAACGGCCAGGAGGCCCGGGCCGATCTGGTGCAGCGGACGCGGGACGGCTGGAACGGGGCCGTCGGCGTGCAGGCGCTGTCGCGGACCTTCGAGGCCATCGGCGCCGAGGCCTTCGTACCGAGCAGCGAGATCGAGGAGGCGGGAATCTACACCGTCCAGCGCCTGGACCGCGCCGCCTGGGGACTGGAGGGCGGCCTGCGCTACGACCGGCGCACGGTGACGGCTGCGCCGCTGTCGGGCGGACCGGAGATCGAGCGCGACTTCGGCAACTGGTCGGGTTCGGCGGCGGCCTTCATCAAGCCCACGGCCAACCTGTTCCTGGGCCTGAGCCTGGCCCACAACGAACGCGCGCCGTCCGAGGTCGAACTGTTCTCCGACGGCCTGCACGTCGCGACCGGCGTCTATGAGCGCGGCGACACGACGCTGGACAATGAGAAGGTGACGACGCTGGAGGGCACGGTCCACTACGCCGTCGGCCGGTTCCAGGGCGACCTGCACGTCTATGCCTCGAAATACGACGGCTTCATCGACGAGCGCGACACGGGCGCGGTGTTCGTGGACGGCGGCGAGAGCTTCCCGATCTTCCAGTTCGTCCAGACGGGGGCGGACTTCCGCGGCTTCGAGGTCGAGGGCGAATACGATCTGTGGACCAGCGGAGACCGCTCGCTGAGCCTCGAGGGCGCCGCCGACTTCGTCGATGCGCAAACCGACCAGGGCCCGGCCGCGCGCATTCCGCCGTGGAGCCTGACCGGCCGGCTGGCCTGGACCTCGGCGCCGTTCGACGCCTCGCTCGAGGTCCGGCGCGTCGGCGAGCAGGACGAACTGGCGGCCTATGAACTGGGCACGGACGGCTACACCATGGTGAACCTGTCGGCCTCGTGGCGGCCGTTCGCCGACAAGGCCGTCACCGTGTTCGCCGAGGGCCACAACCTGACCGACGCCGAGGCGCGGGAACACGTCAGCTTCCTCAAGGATGTCGCTCCCCTGCCGGGCCGAAATCTCCGGGTCGGCGTCAGCTACCGGTTCTGAGGCGGGCCGTTAACCGCGTCGGACGCCCCGCGAGCGAGCGCGTTTGCGGCGGTGTGGCGACTACGCTAGAAGCGCGCTTCCCCTATTTCAGAGCCCGATCGCGTTCATGACCGACACCACCGCCGCCTCGCCCCTGTCGGGCAACGTCCTGTTCTACGCCCAGCCCGAGCCGCTGTCCGTCGAGACCCACGGCGCGCTGGGGGTCGACGCGGTCGACAAGCCCTACGCCTTCGTCGCCCAGACCAATCTGGTGCCGGTGATGGTGACGGAGTTCGCCCCGGCGGCCCTGTCGTATCCCGTGATCTTCGTCGGCGAGAACAAGCAGCCGGTCGCGGTGATGGCGCTGCGCGCCGGTGAGAACCTGTTCGTCAGCGACGACGGCGAATTCCGCGCCGAGGCCTATATCCCGGCCTATGTCCGGCGCTATCCGTTCGTCTTCGCCAACGACGACACGCAGAACCGCCTGATCCTGTGCGTCGACCGCGCTGCGCCGTTCATCAAGGAAGGCGGCGCCACGCCGTTGTTCGTCGACGGCCAGCCCTCGCCCTACACCCAGCAGGCGATGGAGTTCTGCAACAATTTCGAACAGGAGCGCCTGCGCACCGAGGCCTTCCTGAAACTGCTGAAGGACCTCGACCTGCTGGACACGCGCGAAGCCATCTTCACGCCGCGCAATCCGGACGGCACGGCCGCCGAGCCGCAGAAGATCGCCGAATATTTCGCCGTCTCGGAAGACAGGCTGAAGGCCCTGCCGGCCGAGAAGCTGGCCGAACTGCGCGACAACGGCGCCCTGGGCCAGATCTACGCCCATCTGGTGTCGCTGCTGGGCTGGGATCGTCTGATCGCCATGGCCTTCCAGAAGGCCGCCGCCTCGCAGCCGGTGGCCGGCAACGCGTAAAGAGCGGCTGGTGGCTGGTAAGGCCTGCGCCGCCCGCTTCCAGATCGAACAGGAACAAGCCCCGCCCGGTTCGTCCAGGCGGGGCTTTTCCTTGCGTACGACGCCGGGGCCCGACACCAGCCACTGGCCGCCAGCCCCTACCTCCGCGCCAGCAGGGCCCGCGTCAGGCACGAGAAGACCAGCCGCCCCGCCTCGTCGAGCAGGTCGTGCTGGGCGATGACGATGCCCTTTTCGTCGCCGACCGGATCCTTGCCCATCACCGTCATGCGGCCGCGCATCAGCTCGCCGGCCGGGGGGTTGCGCATGAAGCGCAGGCCGTCCACCGCCAGCACCTTGGACTGGGCCCAGCCCGAGGCCTTGTCGGCGAAGATGCGGCTCCACAGGGCGTAGACCATGGCGTCGGGCGCGCCGTAGGAGGCGTCCCAGCCGGGCGAGAACCGCTCGATGAAAACCTCCAGGGCCGCCGCATCGACCATGCAGGCGCCCAGGGAGATGACTTCGCCGACGCCCAGGTCTTCGAAATGGACGTGCAGGGGTTCAGTCATGTCGAGGTCCCGTCAGCCCGCCGGTTCTTCGGATACGCGGACCAGCAGCTTGCCGTCATGGTCGCCGGTGAACAAGCGGTTCAACGAACCCACGGCGCCCTCCAGCCCGTCGTCGACGTGCACCTTCCACTTCACCGTGCCGTCCGCTAGCCAAGGGCCCATTTCGGCGACCATTTCGCGGCCGCGGTGGGCGTAGTCCAGCACGAGGAAGCCCTGGATGTTCAGGCGGTGGGTGATGATGCGCGCGAAATTCGGCGACGGCGGCATTTTCGTCGCGTTGTAGGCCGAGATCAGGCCGCAGACGGCCATGCGGCCGTGGGTCTTCAGCCGGTTGTAGACGGCGATCATGATGTCGCCGCCGACGTTCTCGAAATTCAGGTCGACGCCGTCCGGGGCCAGGCGGTCCAGCGCCTCGCCCACGTCCTCGTTCTTGTAGTCGATGGCGGCGTCGAACCCGAGCTCCTCGGTCAGCCAGCGGCATTTGTCGGGACCGCCGGCGATGCCGATGACGCGGCAGCCGCGCGCTTTCGCGACCTGGCCCGCGATGGAGCCGACCGCGCCGGCGGCCGCGGAGATGACGATGGTCTCGCCGGCCTTGGCCTTCAGCACGTCGGTGACGCCGAAATAGGCGGTCATGCCGGTCATGCCGAGGACGCTGAGATTGGCGGTCAGGGGCATGCCGGTGGCGCGATGCACCGGACGCAGCTCCATCTCGTTGACCACGGCATAGTCGGACCAGCCGCCCGACAGGGGGGTGACCACGTCGCCGGCGCGGAAGCGGGTTGAGCGGCTTTCCTCGACCACGCCCAGGGTCAGGCCGCGCATGACGCCGCCGATCGGCACCGGCGGCAGATAGCCCTCGGAGTCGTTCATCCAGGTGCGGTTGGTCGGGTCCAGCGACAGATAGACGGTGCGGACCAGAACCTGGGATTCCTTCAGCGCCGGAACCGGCGCCTCGACCAGCTCCAGGTCGCCCGGCTTGACCAGGCCCTTGGGCCGCTGGCGCAGCACCCACTGACGATTGACGCGAGCCATGGCGATCTCCGGGTTTTCTTTCTGGACCCGCCCATAGTCAGCAAGCAGGGCCGCCTGTCCAGCCGGACAAGGAAAAAGGCGGACCGTTTCCGGTCCGCCATCAGGTCGCATCATCGAGAATGAGTCGCGGAGGCGACAGACTGACTTTCGTCAGTCTCAAGTCGGGGGGGCGTCGCCGCCTCCGCCTCTCGATAACGGGGCGCCTCGCCATGGGTTCCAACCGTCGGAGGCATTTTTTCGCCCCGGAGGCGAGGCCGGAACGGCAACGCTGGACGGCGCGTTCATCAGGCTGATCCAACGCCTCGACGGAGCCGAGCCATGACCCATGAATCCCCGCACGACAAGGCCGCCGACGCCGTGCACGAGGGCAGGCCCGTCGAGGCCCAATATGTTCGCGGCGGCCGCGGCGGCGTGCGCATCCTGACCCTGCTGGTCATCTCCCTGGCGGCTGTGGCCGTCCTGCTGCTGGGCATGTGGTTCGTCAGCCAGGGCGGCTTCGCCAACACCAACGCCAACAGCGGCCAGCAGGCGGTCGACGTGCAGGCCTTCCAGGGCGAGGCGGCCCCCTCGCCGACGGCCGACGCCCCGACGGCTCAGGGCGGCCGGCCCGCCACCCCGCCGGCCGGCGATACGGCCAACGTCAATGCGCCGACGGTCCCTTCGACGGCGGCCAACTAGCGATCGCGGACAACAAAAAAGCCCCGGTCCTGCGACCGGGGCTTTTCCTTGTTCGGGGAAGAAGGCTTACGCCGCCGCCTTCTGGCGCGACGGATGGAAGAACAGCGCCTGGCTGATCGCCGCCTTCACCGTTTCGGGCTGGAACGGCTTGGTGATCAGGAAGGTCGGTTCGGGCCGCTCGCCGGTCAGCAGCCGCTCCGGGAAGGCGGTGATGAAGATGACCGGCACGTCGATCCGCTTGAGGATGTCCTTGACCGCGTCGATGCCCGACGAGCCGTCGGCCAGCTGGATGTCGGCCAGGACCAGGCCCGGGCGGTGACGGGCGACGGCGTCGACGGCCTCGTCGTGGGTCGTGGCGGTGCCGGTCACGCGGTGACCGAGCTCCTTCACCAGGCTTTCGATATCGGCCGAGATGATGGCCTCGTCCTCGATGATCAGGACGTCGGTGGCCAGTTCGGCGTCGATGTCCGACTGGGCTTCCGAGATCAGGCGTTCGACGTCGATGGCGTCGGCGTCGAGGATCTGGGCCGCTTCGGAGGGGGTGAACCCTTCAAGCGCCGTCAGCAGGAAGGCCTGGCGCGAGCGCGGGGCTATGCGCATCAGGCGGCGCGAGGCGTCGTCGCCACGCCCTTCGAGACCGCTCTTGTCCTCCAGCTGCGCGCCGGTGGTGGCCCAGATGGCGTGGAAGACATGATAGAGGGCGACCCGCGGCGTCATCTCGGCGGGCAGTTGCCGTTCGCCGGCGGCCAGCGCCTCAAGCGCGACGCGGACGTAATTGTCCCCGGTGGTCTGGTCGCCGGTCAGCGCGCGCGCATAGCGGCGGACATAGGGCAGGTGCGGCGCAAGGCGGGCCAGCAGGCTCATATAATAAAATCCCCGACAGACTGGTTCCGTCCATTGGAACCTCAGCAGCTTCCGACAACGTATCAAATCGGCCACGGTTCCCATCCGGACGCAAAGCTTCAGCATTAATCCGCGGTAACCTAGGAACCGCCCCTGCTGAGTGGCGTTTGGCCAGTCGCAACAAGTCTTTCGTCAGGGTGGCGGCCGTTTTTTCAATGACAGACAATTCCAATCCACCGGGCAAGGGTCCGCCCAAGGGCGGCGCAAGCCTGGAGGAAGCGCGACTTCGCCAGCAGGCGATCGGCGTCAAGCTGCGCCATATGTTCGACGAGGTCGTCAACGAACAGGTTCCGGACGAGTTCCTGGACATCCTGCGTCGCGCCGACGAGCGGTCGTCGGGCGGGGGCGGCGCATGAGCGGTGCGACGAATCCGCCGCCCAAGCCTCCCTCAGCCGACGACGACGCCTTCAAACGGGAGCTCGTCGCGCTGATCCCGCATCTTCGCGCGTTCGCCCGCACCCTGACGGGCGACCCGACGGCCGCCGACGATCTGGCGCAGGACGCCATGATGAAGGCGTGGGACGCCCGCGCCAGCTATCAGATGGGCACCAACATGAAGGCCTGGACCTTCATGATCCTGCGCAACCAGTTCTATTCCGAGAAGCGCCGTTCCTGGCGGCAGTCGCAGCTCGATCAGGAGGCGGCCGAGCGCACCCTGGTGGCCGTCGACGATCCGGAATCGCCGGTGGCGCTGGACGAACTGCGGCTGGCCCTGGCCACCCTGCCGGAAGAGCAGCGCGAGGCGCTGATCCTCGTCGGCGCCGGCGGCTTCGCCTATGAAGAGGCCGCCGAGATCTGCCAGTGCGCGGTCGGCACGGTGAAAAGCCGCGTGTCCCGCGCCCGCAAGGCCCTGCAGGCCACGCTCGAAAAGGGCGGCTACGCCCGGGACGGGCGCGCCGCGGGCGACGCCATGCGCTCCATCCTCGCCGCCGCTGATCGCCTGAGCAGCGTCCGGCAGGACTGACCGGGTGGTCCGGATAGGACGACTGCTGGGCAGGCGGGGGGGCCGAAACATGGCCCCGCCCCGATTCCGAGGCATCCGCTTCCGCCTCGGATCGGCCATGGCCGTCGCCCTGCTGCCGATCCTGATGCTGGGAGCCTTCCAGGCCCAGTCCGCCTTCCGGGCGCAGGATGTCGAGCGGCGCTCGGATCTGCAACTGGCCGCCGAACGCACCGCGGCCAACGCCAAATCCCATCTCGACAGCACCGGCGTGCTGCTTCAGGCCCTGCGGCCAGAGGCGCTGGAGGTGTTCTGCGAACCCCGCCTGACCGATCTGGTGGCGCGGCTCGAGAATCTCGACGGACTGGCGCGGCTGAGCGCGACCGGCGTCACCGCCTGCGCCTCGCGCGGCCTCAGCCAGACCGCGCCGGCCTGGCTGGCGCAGGCCCGCGACAGTCCCTGGTTTCTGAGGCTGAAGGGCGGGGAGGGTATGGTGCTGGCGCGGGCGCCCGCCGTCGCCGGCCGATCTCCGGGCCTGATCGTGGCCATCCGGCTGGAGCGACCCCTGGGCGCCTTCGACGGCGCCATGGTGGCTCTGATTCCCCTGACCAGCCTGCAGCCCGACGTTGACGACCCGGCCCTTCCCGAAGGGTCGCAGGCGGCCCTGACCGACGGCGACGGGCGGCTGCTGACGGCCAGCGAGGCCGACGCTTTCATCCTGTCGGGCGGCGACACCCTGACCGGCTGGGTCGGCCGCGCGCGCTCCGGCGCCTCCGCCATCTTCGAGGCCGACGACGCCCAGGGCCGCCATCGCGTCTACGCCGGCGCCGCCCTGGCCGGGCGCGACGTCTATGCGCTGCTGTCCGCACCCGCCCCCGGCCTGCTGTCCTGGGCCCGGCTGAACCCGGTCGGCGCCCTGATCGTGCCGTTGCTGGCCTGGTTCATCGCCTTCGGGGCGGTGATGCTGGTCAGCGAGCGGATCGTCATCCGCTGGCTGGATTATCTCGAGCGGATCGCCGCCATCTACGCCCGCGGGCGGTTCAATGTGCGGCCGCTGCAGGCCATGAACGCGCCGGCGGAGATCCGCGTGCTGGCCCGGACGCTCGACGAACTGGCCGAGTCCATCGTCGCCCGCGACAGCGCCCTGACCGCCTCGCTGGCCGAGAAGGACGCGCTGATGCGCGAGATCCATCACCGGGTGAAGAACAATCTGCAGATCATCTCGTCGCTGCTGTCGATGCAGCAGAGGGCCCTGACCGATCCGGCGTCCAAGGCCGCGGTGGGCGACACGCGCCAGCGTATCTCGGCCCTGGCCCTGATCTACCGCACCCTCTACCAGAGCGATGACCTGCGTTACGCCGACGCCCGCATCTTCCTGACCGAACTGGTCGGCCAGCTGGTGGCCAGCGAGTCCGGGCGAGGGATCCTGGTGACCTCGTCGGTCGAGGCCGATTCCCTGGTGGTCGATCCGGACAAGCTGGCGCCGCTGGCCCTGTGGCTGGTCGAGGCGGTGACCAACGCCCAGAAACACGCTTTCGCCGGCCGGGGCGGCGACCTCAAGGTCCGCTTCCACGTCCGCGGCGACAAGAGCATTCTGGAGGTCCAGGACGACGGTCCGGGCGTCAGCGAGACCTTCCGCGCCGGCGTCGGCCGCACCCTGATGGGCGCCTTCGCCAAACAGCTGAGGGGCGAGGTGGAGATGGTTCCCGCGCCCGGCGGCGGCACGATCGCGCGTCTGGTCTTCGCCACGCCGGAAGCCGTCGTGCCGACGGATCCGGCCGATCTTGGAACCGTAGCGGGGCCGCCACGTTGATACGGCAGACGCCTCCCCGGCCTCACGGAGTTTTTCCCATGCGCAAGCTGTTCGTCCTGTTCGCCGCCGCCGCCGCCCTGACCACCGCGGCCTGCAACACCGTTTCGGGCGTGGGCCGTGACGCCTCGGCCGCCGGCACCGCCGTCGCCAACTGTGCGGACGGCAAGACCTGCTGATTTAGACCGGCGGTCAATCGCCGACGTTTCAGTTCCCGACCGCGCTTCCCCCCCGACCCGCGGATCGGTTGAAGAGAGCCCGTCAGCATCCCCCCGCTGGCGGGCTTTCGCTTGTCCGGGCCCCGCGCGGAGCGTGGGCTATTTGCGCGCCGGCCGCGGGCGTCTAGCATCCCCGCACAGGCGTCCGCAGAGACGCCGGATCGAAATGCGGGGAGCGATCGATGACGGATGCGACGGAGGCCCGGGCGGAACCGGGCCTGAAGACGGTGGTGGTCGCTTCGGCGGCGGGGACCGCGTTCGAATGGTATGACTTCTTCGTCTTCGGTTCGCTGACCACCATCATCGCCCGGCATTTCTTCGCCGACGCCGGCGAGACCGTCGCCTACATCATGGCCCTGCTGACCTTCGGTCTCGGCTTCGTGGTGCGACCCCTGGGCGCTCTGGTGTTCGGCTGGTTCGGCGACCGCACGGGGCGCAAGACCACCTTCCTCGTCACCATCACCCTGATGGGTCTGGCGACGGTGGCCATCGGTCTGTTGCCGGACTACGGCCAGATCGGCCTGGCGGCCCCGATCCTGCTGCTGATCATGCGGATGCTGCAGGGCTTCGCCCTGGGCGGGGAGTACGGCGGAGCGGCCATTTATGTGGCCGAGCACTCGCCGCAGAAGAAGCGCGGCCTGCTGACCGGCTGGATCCAGACGACGGCCGCCTTCGGCCTGATCGGAGCGCTGTCGGTCATCCTGATCACCCGCAGGATCGTGGGCGTCGAGGCCTTCGACGAATGGGGCTGGCGCATCCCCTTCCTGCTGTCGGCCCTGCTGCTGGCCGTCTCCCTGTGGATCCGGCTGAGGCTCAACGAAAGCCCCGCCTACCGGCGCATGGAGGCCGAGGCGTCGGACAGCGATCACCGCGCGCCTTACAAGGAGGCCTTCTTCCAGTGGGGCAACGGCCGGTTCGTGCTGATCGCCCTGTTCGGCATCATGATCGCCCAGGGGGCGGTCTGGTACTGCGGCTATTTCTACACCCGCTTCTTCATGGAGCGGGTGCTGAAGGTCGACACCAACACCGTCGACCAGCTGGTGCTGGCCGTGACGGTGGCCTCGGCCGGCCTGTATGTCTTCTTCGGCTGGCTGTCGGACAGGCTCGGGCGCAAGCCGGTGATGCTGTTCGGCATGATACTGGCCCTGGTCGCCTTCTTCCCCGGCTTCCACGCCCTGACCCGCGCCGCCAATCCGGCCCTGGCCGAGGCCCAGGCCTCGGCGCCGGTGACGGTGATCGCCGATCCGGCGACCTGCGCCCTGCAGTTCGATCCGATCGGCAAGGCGGCGTTCGCCAGTTCCTGCGACATCGCCAAGAGCGTCCTGTCCAACGCCGGCGTCTCCTACGGCAACGCCGCGGCGATCGCCGGTTCGGTCGCCAGCGTCCGCATCGGCGCAACCGAGGTGGCTTCGGTCGAGGGCGGGGGCCTGAATCCCGCGGACCTGAAAGCGGCGCGCGCCGGGGTCGAGACCCGGATCAAGGCGGCCCTGGCCGAGGCTGGCTATCCGGCGAAGGCGGATCCGGCGCGCATCAACATGCCGCTGGTGTTCGGCATCCTGATGATCTTCATGGTCGCGGCCACGGCCCTTTACGGACCGCAGGCGGCGGCGCTGGTGGAGCTGTTCCCGACCCGGGTGCGCTACACGGCGATGAGCCTGCCCTACAACATCGGCACGGGCTGGGTGGGCGGCCTGCTGCCGGCCGCCAGCTTCGCCCTGGTGGCCTGGTCGGGTAACATCTATTTCGGCCTGTGGTACTCGGTCGGCTTCACCGTCGTGGCGGTGATCGTCAGCCTGCTGTGGCTGCCCGAGACCCGGGGACGCGACCTCGACAGGATCTAGACCCGGGTCAGCCGCCGTAGCCCCGGCCGCCGCCGCCGAAGCCGCCGCGCGAGACGACGGTGGTGCGGCTCTGCACCCGCGCCGGGGCCTGCCGCGCCGCGGGCGTATGCTCCCGGGCGTTGGTGACCATCCGCCCGGTGCGATAGTCGCGGGACAGATAGCCGCCGCCATAGCCGTTGGAGTATTGGCCCTCGCGGTCCCGATACAGCGGACCGCCGCCGCGATAGCCGCCGCCGCTCATCAGCTGGCCGATGATGAAGCCGGTCGCCAGCGGGCCGAAGAAGGAGCCTCCGCCCGTGTTCAGCGGCCGGCACTGCTCCGGCCCCCACTGTCCCTCGCATTCCTCGCGGGTGGCGTATCGGGGGGCGGTCTCGGCCGCCTGCTGGCCCGCCACGTTTGAGGCCACGACGCATTCCTCGTCGGGAATATCGTCGGCCGCGCGGCATTCGTCGAGCGACGTATAGGCCAGGGCGGGAACGGCCGGCTCTGCCGGCAGGCTCGATCCGGGCGAGCCGCAGGCCGCCATGGAGAAGCTGACGGTGGCCATCAGGCTGGTCACCTGGAGCGACCGCGACCGCTTGAGCCGGCGCATGGTGGTGGTCTGGGGCAGGGTGTCGTCGGTCATGATGCGCCTCAGGCCGTCATGCAGGCGGCGTTAAGCAGGCCGACGCCGATGGAGATGGAAGCCAGGTAGATGCCCGCCGCGATTTCACCCGCCTCGATGCGAGCCGCCAGCGCCTTGTAGAGGACCCGGCTGACGACGATGAAGGCGATGATCTGGATCACGCCCGCCAGCAGGGCCCAGGCCGCGAACTCCGGCAGGCTGACCGTCTGCGACAGGGCCGACGCCAGCGGCAGGACATAGCCGATCAACGCCCCGCCCAGCGCGATGGCGGCGGCCGCGTTGCCCTGACGGATCAGATCCCGCTCATGATAGGGCGTCACCAGCTGGTAGAGGAATTTGAAGGCGCCGAAGAAGAGCACCGCCGCGGCGAAGGCGATGACGAACGAGATCGCCCCTTGCTGAAACCCGAACCAGTCAAACATCGTCTATCTCCCATGCGCCTCAGGCGCGGAACTCGGCCATTTCCAGCGGAATGCCGATCATGATTTCGTGGCTGACGTCGCCGCCCTCGGGCTCCTGCTCGAGCGCGAGCATCAGTTCGCGCCCGGCCCCCAGGTCCCGCGCGTACAGCATGCAGGTCTGGAAGATTTTCGCATAGGGGGCCGTCCCGGCCCGGTCGTCGTAGATCGTCTCCCACAGGGTGACCGGAGGCTGGCGATCCTCGCTGTCGGCGAACCAGAAGCGCGGATACTCGGGCAGACCCTCGGGCGCGCCCCTGAAGCGCGGTTCCGAGAGCCGGTCGCGCCACAGCCGGCGCTCGCGTTCGCCCGGCGGATAGGCCGAGGACCAGGGCGTGAACAGGCTGAAATCGTAGGACGATGCGCCGGCCGCATCATCGCTCATGGCCTGAAGCATGACGTGGTCGTCGGTGTAGAAGCGGTGCACGAAGGTCCCGCCGTCGAGCGCCACCACCCCCTGGGCGGTGATCTCCAGCGCGTCGCGGTCCAGGGTGAAATGCGTCTCATCGCCCAGGCGCCGCCAGGCCAGGGGGTCCAGCGCCACCGTCCGGCCCACGGTGATGTTGCGCACCTCGGCCAGAGCCGCCGCCGGCGGGAGACTGTCTCTTGAACCGAAGAGGCGTTTGAACATCGCGACAGTCTAGCCCGCCAGCACCGCGGCAGCGAGCCGGCCCGCGGCGACGAAGGGCGGCTGGCCGCCGCCCGGATAGGCCAAGCTCTTCGCAGAGCGCTGGCCAAAGTCAAGCGTTCCTGTTACGCGTTACATGAAACATGCGTAATCCAGCCCCTCGCCCCTTGCCCTCGGCCAACGAACGTATACGTGCTTGGCGCAAGGCCCGGCGCGAGGCGGGCATGGTCAAGCTGGAGTTCTGGGTGCCGGACACCGCCAGGGACGATGTGAGGGCGGCGGTCCACGCCATCGTCACCGAGTCCACGCGCGGACCTGATCTTGTCCGGCGGCCGCGTCGAAACCTCTTTCCCGATCCTTCTGGAGCAACCCACACCATGGACGCCGTGATCGAAACCGCCTGGACCGTCCCCGCCATCAAGGCCGCGCTGGACGCCTCCGAGCTTGTCCGCGAGGGTGAGATGACCAGCCGCGTGCTGGAAGGCGCCGAGCCCGTGCTGCTGGTCACCATGCATGAGTATGGCGACCTGCCGATCTATCTGAGCGTCGGCGGGGCTCAGATCGTCTGCTCCGTCCTGTTGTGGCCGGTGGCCGAGCAGGAGGACCGGCACGCCTTCAACGAATTCCTGCTGAAGGCCCAGCGGATCGTGCCCCTGTCCAACTTCGCCATCACCAGGGTGAACGAGGAGGATGTCTACGAACTGATGGGCGAACTGTCGTGCAAGACGACGCTTCAGACCATACTGATCGAGTTGCGGACCCTCGGCGAGAACGCCATCGACGCGACCCAGCTGCGTGAAACCTTCGGCGCCGAAGCGGCGGCCTGATCCCCGGAACGGAGACCTGCCATGTCCATGCTCGCCAAACTGTCCGCCCTGTTCCGCGGCACGGCCCACGACACCGCCCAGTCGGTGGTCGACGCCAACGCCCTGAAGATCCTCGATCAGGAGATCCGCGACGCCGACAACAACCAGGGCAAGGCCCGGGACGACCTGGCGGGCCTGGTGGCGCGCCGGCGGATGGCCGAAACCGAGCTGAAGAGCTTCCAGGACCAGATCTCCAAATATGAGAACTCGGCCCGCACCGCCCTGGACCGCGGTCAGAACGATCTGGCGCTGGAAGTCGCCGGCCGGATCGCCGAGCTGGAAACCGAGATCGGCAACCGCGGGCCGCTGATCGAGAACATGAAGGCGGCCGAGGTTCGCCTGCGCACGGCCATCGCCACGACCGACCAGAAGATCGAGACCCTGCGCCGCGAGATCGACATCGTGAAGGTCAACGATTCCGTCCAGAAGGCCCAGACCTCGGTCGCCCTGCAGTCGGCCGGCGCCCAGTCGCGCATCGGCTCGGCGGCGGACAGCCTGCAGCGCATCAAGCAGCGCCAGGCGGTCAACGAGGAGAAGCTGATCGCGGGCCAGGAGCTGGAGGACAGGCGCACCGGCGCCGACCTCGACGCCAAGCTGAAGGCCGCGGGCATCCTGCCGGGGCAGAGCTCGGCCAACGACGTCCTCGCCCGGCTGACCGCGCGCGAGATCAAGGTGGTGACGCCGTTGATTGAACAGGGCGCGCCGGTGCACAAGGACCCCGCCTAGTCCCATCGGGGGAGGAATGGAGCCCCTCATGGAACGCATAAGCCTCGAGCCGCGTCCCGACTGGCAGGCCCGCGCGGAAGCCGTCGGCTTCACCTGGCATCACGACAGCGGCGAACGCTACTGGGACGAAACCGCGGCCTACGCCTTCTCGCTCGAGCAGATCGAGGAGGGGATAGAGGCGCCGACCGCCGAACTGCATCAGATGTGTCTGGACCTCGTCGCCGAGGCGGTGACGTCGGAACGGCTGATGGGCCTGCTCGAGATACCGGAGGGCTTGCGGGACTATGTCGCCGACAGCTGGAAGCGGGGCGAGCCGTCGCTGTATGGCCGGTTCGACTTCGCCTATGACGGCCGGGGCCCGGCCAAGCTGTACGAATACAACGCCGACACCCCGACCAGCGTGTTCGAGACCGCCGTGTTCCAGTGGCTCTGGCTGGAGGACCGCATCGCGGACGGAACGCTGCCCGCCGAGGCCGACCAGTTCAACAGCCTGCACGAAAAGCTGGTCGCGCGGTTCCGGACGATCTTTCCCGACGGCGGCTTCGTGCATTTCTCGTCCGACGCCGATTTCGTCGAGGACCGGCAGACCGTGCGGTTCCTTGAGGACCTGGCGAAACAGGCCGGCCTGGACCCGAAATTCATCGCCATCGACCGGATCGGGCTGAACGCCGACGGCCGCTTCGTCGATGACGAGAACTGGCTGATCCAGGCCATGTTCAAACTGTATCCGTGGGAACATATGCTGCGGGACGACTATGCCGAGCCCTTGCCCGACGCCGACATCACGGTGCTGGAGCCGGCCTGGAAGGCGCTGCTGTCGAACAAGGGCATACTGCCGCTGCTGTGGGAGCGGCACCCCGGCCATCCCAATCTGCTGGAAAGCTGGTTCGAGAGCGATCCCGGCCATGAGGCCCTCGGCGCCGCATATGTGCGCAAGCCGCTGTTCTCGCGAGAGGGCGCCAATATCGCCATCGTCGAGGCGGGCGTCCGCGAGGAGGGCCTGGACGCCGGCTACGGCCAGGGCTCCCATATCCGCCAGGCCCTGCATGCTCCGCCCCGGTTCGACGGCCGCCATGTGATCGTCGGATCGTGGCTGGTCGGGGACGAACCCGCCGGCCTGGCCTTGAGGGAGGACGAAGGGAGGATCACCCGCAACACCTCCCGCTTCGTGCCGCATTTCATCCGCTGAGGAGAGATCGATGAACACCCCGAACCGCGACGCCGGCCTCGCCCTTATGCGTCAGCACGCCCTGATCGCCGGTGAGCCGGTCGCCGCGAACGGCCAGGGCATCGCCGTCGACGACCCAGCGACCGGCGAGGTCATCGGCTGGATCCCGGACCTCGGCGCGGCCGAGACCGAACGCGCGATCGCCGCCGCCGTGGAGGCCTTCCCCGACTGGTCGCGGTCGGACCCGCACAGGCGCGCGGCCTTCCTGCGCGAATGGGCCCGGCTGGTCGACGAGAACAACGAGGGGCTGGGAGCCCTGATGGCGCTGGAGAACGGCAAGCCGCTCGAGGAGGCCCGGGGAGAGGTCGCCTACGCCAGCAGCTTCCTCAAATGGTTCGCCGGCGAGGCGGAGCGGCTGATCGGCGAAACCCAGGACAGCCCGCTGGGTCACGTCATCCTCACCTTCCGCGAGGCGATCGGCCCCTGCGCCCTGATCACGCCGTGGAATTTCCCGACCGCCATGCTGACGAGGAAGCTCGGCCCCGCCTTCGCCGCCGGCTGCACCGCGGTGGTCAAGCCGGCCAGCCAGACGCCGTTCTCGGCCATCGCCCTGGCCGAGCTGGCGTACAGGGCGGGTCTGCCCAAGGGCGCGCTGAGCATCGTCACCGGCGACGCCGCGACCATCGGCGGAGTCCTGACGGCCTCGCCGGCGATCAGAAAGCTCAGCTTCACCGGCTCGACGCCCGTCGGCAGGAAGCTGGCGGAACAATGCGCCCCGACCCTGAAGCGGGTGTCGATGGAGCTGGGCGGCGCCGCGCCGCTGATCGTCTTCGCCGACGCCGATCTGGACCTCGCCGTGGCCGAAACCATCCGGGGCAAGTTCCGCAACTCGGGCCAGACCTGCGTCTGTCCCAACCGCGTCTATGTCGAGGCTTCGGTCGCCGAGGCCTATGCGAAGAAGCTGGCCGCCGAGGTCGCGAAAATTCCGGTCGGACCGGCGTTCGAGGAGGGGGTGAAGGTCGGGCCCCTGATCGAGGACAAGGCGATCGCCAAGGTCGAGGCCCACCTCGAAAAGGTGAAGGCGTCCGGCGGCAGGGTCCTGACGGGCGGCGCGCGGCATGCGCTGGGCGGGCGCTTCTTCCAGCCGACCGTGACCCTCGGCGGCGACGACAAGCTGTTCCGCGATGAGGAGACCTTCGGCCCCCTGATCCCGGTCTTCCCGTTCGACAGCGAGGCCGAGGTGCTGGGCAAGGCCAATGATTCCGAGTTCGGCCTGGCCTCCTATGTCTTCACCCGCGACCTCGACCGGGCCTTCCGCATGGGCCGGGGCATCGAGGCGGGGATGTGCGGCGTCAACACCGGCATCATCTCGACGGCGGCCGCCCCGTTCGGCGGGGTGAAGGCCTCGGGCTATGGCCGCGAGGGCTCGGTCCACGGAATCGACGAATACGTCGACATCAAACAGGTGACCCTGGCCTTGCGATGAACCGCGGTCACCCCTCGGCCGCGGCCTTCCAGCTCTCGGCGACGGCGTCGACGGCATGGCGCAGGCGGGCGCGGTGTTTGTCGAAGAACATCTCGCCGCGCAGCCCCGAGAAGATGAAGCCGTTGGCGGCGATGCAGGCGTTGGGCTCGTCCAGCGCCTGGATTTCGAAATAGCGCACCGAGCGCGACCACAGGCCCCGGTTCTCGGTCCAGACCAACTGGGCCTCGGGCTGCCAGTCGCCGACGCGGACCGCGGCGCGACGCTCCGGCAGGCCCTCGATCCCCTCGGTCAGGGCGATGCCGGCCCCGAAGGCGATGGCCCCCTCAAGTCCCGACTCGACAGGGTTCCAGCGGTCCCAGCCGGGCAGGTCGGCGATCAGGGCCCAGAGCTGTTCGGGCGTGGCGCGGACGCCGATGCGGCGTTCGATACGGGCGGTTTCCATGGCTCCGATCTGACACGGCTTTCCGACGGAGAAAAGGCCCCCGATCCCCGGTCAGCGGTTGCCCTCGGGACCGGGCTGGGAGGCGGGCGGCGTGTCGGACGAAGGGGTCTCGTCACGGTCCGGCAGGTCGGGCGGGCCCGTGCGCAGCCGCGTGCTGGCGAAACACAGGGCCGTGGCGGCGGCCAGCAGGATGGCGTTACCGATGAACGGGCCCGGCTCGGCCAGTTCATACAGGGCCACGCCGATCACCGGCGGGCCGAGGAAGCTGAGACCCGCCAGCGACATCATCAGCCCGGCGACCGCCCCCTGTTCGTGCGGCCCGACCGACAGGGACGAGCCGGCGGTGAAGCCCGGCCGGGCGAAGCCGACGCCCATCGACACCACGGCGTAGCCGACCACCACGCCATAGTAGCCGGGCGAGGCGATGCTCATCAGATTGCCGACCAGCGCCAGCCCCGCGCCCCAGCGCATCAGGTCGCGCGGCTGCAGCTTCAGCAGCGGGATCAGGCCCCACTGCGCCATCAGGGTCGCCGCGGCGCCGGCCAGCATGGCGATGCCGATGAAGGGCTGGGCGTCGCGCGCCGCCATGCCGGTCGCGCCCAGTTCGTCGATGATGTGGAAGCCCAGCACCGAGATGTTCACCGCCTGGGCGCCGGTGACCAGCAGGCCGTACAGCAGATAGTCCCGCACGCGCGGGTCCTTCCACAACCCCTTGCCGGCCTCGCCGCGATGGCCGCCGGGCGAGGGCGTGCGCACCACCTCGCCGCTGGGCAGCTTGCGCCAGACGATGACGAGAACGACCGCGCCGAACAGGGCGAAGGCGTACATCGGCCCCGCCAGCCCCACGAGCGGCAGGACGAAGAAGGGCGCCAGCGCCGGCCCTACCACCGTGCCCAGCCCCTGGGCCGAGGCCAGCAGCGACATGGCCTGGGTCCGCTGCTCCGGCGAGGTCCGGTCGGCGACATAGGCCTGGGATGCGATCGGCGCGGCCGAGCCGAACACGCCATAGATGGTGCGCGCCACCGCCATCAGGGTGAAGGCGAGGCCCGCGCCCAGCCACTGCTCCAGCCCCGAGGTCGCGGCCAGGCCGAAACCGCTCATGGAGACGACGAAACCGGACAGGCCGATCAGTATGACCCGCTTGCGCCCGAGGGTGTCGGACAGCCGCGCCCAGAACGGCGAGGCGATGGTCCACATCAGGGCCGAGATGGCGAAGGCGCCGGCGACGAGTGTGTCTGACAGGCGGAACTCGCGCCCGATCGCCGGCAGGACCGACTGCAGCGCCATGTTTCCCGCCGCCGCGATCAGGCTGACGGAGAAAAGCATGGCGAAGGCGGGCGAGCGCAGGTTCATCGGGCCATCCTGGACCGGCATTTCCGCCCGGTCACTCTTCGCCGACCAGCTTCAGCGACGGCTTGAGCCGGCGACCGTCGTCCAGGCCGAGGCGGGCCTTGACCTCGAACAGGTCGGCCCCGGCGGGCACGATCAGCAGGGCCTTGGGGTTGGCCGCGTTGACGGCGATGACCGCATTCTTCGGGCAGATGTCGAAACAGTTGGTCTCCTTGACCACCAGCTCGGCCTTCTTGCCCTTGCCCGCCTTCAGATATTTGCGCAGCGCCTTCTTCAGCGTCCTGTCGCCGTCGGGGCCGAAGCCCTTGCCGTCCAGCTTCCTCGAGCATTTGCGGCAGACCAGCACCACGTCGCGCCACTGGGTCTTTGCGGTCTTGATGGCCATGACGATCCAGATCGCCCGCCGGACGCCCTTGCGCAAGGGCGGCGGCTTTGCGCACCTTGCGGCCTCAAGACATCGGGGACGCCATGACCATCCGCCGCCTGCTCGCCGCCTCCAGCCTCGCGTTGGTCCTGTCCGCCGGCCTGGCCCATGCGCAGCCGGCGCCTGTCGCGCTGGAGCGGGTCGAGGCGGCGGTCGCGGCCGAAACGCCCCGCGTCGTCGCCTGGCGGCGCGACATCCACGCCCATCCCGAGCTCGGCTTCGCCGAAACCCGCACCGCCGCCCTGGTGGCGGAGCATCTGCGCGCCCTCGGGATGGAGGTCCGCACCGGCGTCGGCAAGACCGGCGTCGTCGGCGTGCTGCGCGGCGGCCGGCCGGGCCGGACCGTGGCCCTGCGCGCCGACATGGACGCCCTGCCGGTGCTGGAGGCGACCGGCCTGCCCTTCGCCTCGACCGCGACCGGGACCTATCAGGGCAATACGGTGCCCGTGGCCCACGCCTGCGGCCACGACGCCCACATCGCCATGCTGATGGGCGCCGCCGAGGTCCTGGCCGGCATGAGGGCCGACATCGCCGGGACCGTCGTCTTCATCTTCCAGCCGGCCGAGGAGGGGGCGCCTCCGGGCGAGCCCAAGGGCGGCGCGGCCCTGATGATCGAGGAGGGCGCGCTGGAGAATCCGAGGCCCGACGCCATCTTCGGCCTGCACGTCGTGCCGGGGCGGCCCGGCACGGTCTTCTACCGGCCGCAGGGATTCATGGCGGCCTCGGACCGGATCGACATCGTCCTCCATGGCCGCCAGACCCACGGCGCCTGGCCGTGGAAGGGCGTCGACGTCATCGCCGTGGCGGCCCAGATCATCCAGACGGTCAACACCCTGACCGCCCGCACCGTCGACCCGACCACGACGCCGACGGTCTTCACCATCGCCACCGTGGACGCGGGCGTCCGCTACAACATCATCCCGGACGAGGCGACGCTGTCGGGCACCCTGCGCACCTTCGACATCGCCCAGCGCGACGATCTGGTGCGGCGCGCGGGCGTGGCCATCGACAATGTCGCCGAAACCTTCGGCGCGACGGCCGAGTTCTCGGTCCGCCAGAACGCAGCCCTGGTTTACAACAACGAGGCGCTGTCGGCCTGGCTGGCCCCGGTCCTGACCGAGGCGGCCGGCGCCGGCGCCGTCAACGCCGCCAGCCCGCCGACGACGGTGGCCGAGGACTTCAGCTACCTGTCGCAGGTCGTGCCGGGCGTCTTCTATCACCTCGGCGCCTCGAAGGACGGGGCCGATCCCAACACATCGCCGCCGAACCATTCGCCCGGCTTCGACGTCAATGAATCGATCCTGCCCCTGGGCGTGAAGACCCATGTCCTCAGCGCCCTGCGGTTCCTGGAGCGGCCGTGACCTTATCCGGGCGCGAGGCTGTCACCCGCTGAACCCCGGTCAGGCCCGGTCGAAAAACGTCCCTATCACCCGGCGATAGACCTCGGCCAGGGCCTCGATCTCGGCCACCGGCGCGCGCTCGTCGATCTGGTGCATGGTCTGGCCGACCAGCCCCAGTTCCAGCACCGGACACATGGCGCGGATGAAGCGGGCGTCGGAGGTGCCGCCGGTGGTCGACGCCTCGGGCCGCCGGCCGGTCGCGGCCTCGACGGCGTCCCGCACGCCCTCGATGAAGGGGCCGGGGCCGGTCAGGAAGGCGTCGCCCGAGCACAGATGCTCCAGCTCGATGCGCAGGCCGGATGCGGCCTGGGCCTCGCCCGCCATGGCGTTCAGCCAGGCGATCAGGTCGTCGCCGGTGTGGCTGGGGTTGAAGCGGATGTTGAGCCGCGCCTTCGCCTCGGCCGGAATGATGTTGGTCGCCGGATTGCCGATGTCGATCGTGGTGATCTCGAGGTTCGACGGGGGGAATTCCGGATAGCCGTGATCCAGCCTGTGGTCGTCCAGCCGGGCCAGCAGCTTCGCCAGCACCGGCGCGGGATTGGCGGCGCGGTCCGGATAGGCGACGTGCCCCTGCTTGCCGTGGACGGTGATCCAGGTGTTCAGCGAGCCGCGCCGCCCGACCTTGATCATGTCGCCCAGAACCTGCGACGACGACGGCTCCCCGACCACGCAGGCGTCGATGACCTCGCCCTCGGCCATCAGGGTTTCGACCACCCGTCTGGTGCCGTGCAGGGCGGGGCCTTCCTCGTCGCCGGTGATCAGGAAGGACAGGCTGCCCGGAACCTCGCCCCCGGCCAGAACCTGAGAGACCGCCGCCACCCAGGCCGCGATGCCGCCCTTCATGTCGACCGCGCCCCGGCCGTAGAGGACGCCGTCCCTGACCTCGGCCTCGAACGGGCCGGACGACCACGCCTGTTCCGAACCGGTCGGCACCACATCGGTGTGCCCCGCGAAGCAGAGATTGGGGCTGGCCGTCCCGCGCCGGGCATAGAGGTTCTCGATCCCCTCGAACGGCATGCGCCGGCAGTGGAAGCCGAGACCGGTCAGGGCGCGTTCCAGCACGTCCATCGCGCCGGCGTCCGCGGGCGTGACCGACGGCCTGCGGATCAGGTCGCGGGTCAGGGCGACAGGATCGATAACGGGAGTTGATGCGACGCTCATAAGGCTGTGCTTTACGGGGTTCCAACGATTGCGAGAAGGCTTCTCCCCATGCCGAAGATCGACATCGACGCCGCGCCCACCGGACACGGCACGGGCTACCCCGAGGAATTCGCCGGCCCCTGCAAGCCGCGCCGCCGCTGGCGGCTGGGCGACGCCGTCGGCCTGGACCAGTTCGGCGTCAACCTGCTGCGCCTGCCCGCCGGCGCCTGGTCCAGCCAGCGCCACTGGCACGAGGGCGAGGACGAGTTCGTCTGGATCGTGTCCGGCGAGGTGGCGCTGGTCGAGGACGAGGGCGAGACCGTGCTGCGCGCCGGCGACTGCGCCGGCTTCAAGGCCGGCGTGCCCAACGGCCACAAGATCGAGAACCGCTCCGCCGCCGAGGCCGTTCTGCTGGAGGTCGGGACCCGCAGGCCGGACGGCGACGCGGGCGACTATCCGGATATTGACATGGTCTTTCGGCAGGGCGGCTATTTCCACCGCGACGGCGCCCCGTATCCGAAAGTCGACCGCCGCACGTGACCGAAACCCTCGAGACGACCGAACCGGTCCAGTCCCCGCCCCCGCCGGAAGGCCCCGCCAGTCCCTGGGCCATCCGCGACTTCCGCCTGCTGTGGATCGGGCGGGTGGCGGCGGTGCTGGGCATCCAGATCCAGTCCTCGGCCCTGCTGTGGCAGGTCTATGAGATCGCGCGCCGCGACCATCCCATCGCCGAGGCGAGCCTGTATCTGGGGCTGGTCGGCCTGTGCCAGTTCCTGCCGCTGCTGGCCCTGACCCTGCCCGCCGGAGCCATGGCCGACCGGCGCGACCGCAAGACCACCGTCATCCTGTCCGTGATGGTCGAGGCCGGCTGCGCGGTCGGCTTCCTGCTCATGGCCATCCATGGCCGCCCGCCGCTGTGGGGCCTGCTGGCCGTCGCCGCCGTCTTCGGGGCGGCCCGCGCCTTCCTCGCCCCGGCCAGCCAGGCCTTCCTGCCCATGGTGGTCGGCCGGCGCGCCCTGCCGCCGGCCATCGCCGCCCAGTCGATCGCCTTCCAGACCGGCGCCATCGCCGGACCGGCCCTGGGCGGGGTCATCGTCGGCCTGTCCGTGCCCCTGGCCTACGCCTCGGCCCTGGCCATGTTCGCCGTCGGCGTCGGCAGCCTGCTGCTGATCCGCACCAGCGGCCGTCCCGCCCCGTCCCCGACGCGGATTCCGATGGGGGAACAGGTCCGGGAAGGCCTGGCCTATGTCTGGAACACGAAGATCGTCCTCGGCGCCATCTCCCTCGACCTGATCGTGGTGCTGCTGGCGGGCGTGGCCCTGCTGACCCCCATCTTCGCGCGCGACATCCTGCACGTCGGGCCCGAGGGCTTCGGCCTGCTGCGCGCCGCCTTCGGCGCCGGGGCCCTGCTGGTGGCCCTGTATCTCAGCCGCTTCCCGATCGTGAAGCACGGCGGCAAATGGATGTTCGCCGCCGTCGCCGTCTTCGGCCTGTGCACCCTGACCTTCGGCCTGTCGAAGAGCGTCTGGCTGTCCGGCGCGGCCCTGTTCCTCGGCGGGGCGGCGGACATGATCAGCGTCAACATCCGCCAGACCCTGATCCAGCTGGCCACGCCCGATCACATGCGCGGACGGGTGTCGTCGGTGTCCATGCTGTTCATCGGCGCCTCCAACGAACTGGGCGAGGCCTGGTCCGGCGTGGCCGTCCGCGTCCTCGGGCCGATCCAGGCGGCGGTGTTCGGCGGGATCGGCGCCCTGACGGCGACCGGCCTTTGGGCGCGCTGGTTCCCGGACCTGCGCAAGGCCGACCGGCTGGAGTAGGGGCCAAGGGCTAGGGGCCAGGTTCCAGGGAAACAGCGCGCGACCGCCCCTCGTCTTCCCTAATCCCTGGAACCTGGAACCTGCCTCACCACGGCCGGAAATGCTTCGACAGCTTCAGCCCCTGCCGCTGGTAGTGGCTGCCGCCCTCGCCATACAGGCGCGTCGGGCGTTCGGTCAGCGGCTCATAGACCAGCCGGGCGACGATCTGGCCGTGTTCCAGCAGGAAGGGCGTGTCGTGCGTCCGCACCTCCAGCACCCCCTTCGACCCCGCCCCGTGCGCCTCGTCCGTGCCGAAGCCTGGGTCGAAGAAGCCGGCGTAATGCACCCGGAACTCGCCGACCGACGGATCGATCGGCGTCATCTCGGCGGCCTGGTCGACCGGAATCTCGACGTCGTCGCTCGACGCCAGAATGTAGAATTCGCCGGGGTCCAGCAGCAGCTCGCCGCGGCGCAGGGTCAGCGGCTCCCAGAAGTCGCGCGGATCGTGGCCGTCGATGTTGTCGAGGTCGATCACCCCCGCGTGGCGCCGCCCGCGGAAGCCGACCACCGCCCCGTCGCCGCCCTGAAGCTCGACGCCGACGCTGCGGGTCTCCAGCTTCGGCGGCTCGCCGGCCTTGAGCCGCAGCTGGTTCAGCCGCGTCCCCGGCCGCACCAGGATGGGGAAGGTCTGGGGCGAGATCTCCAGATACAGCGCCCCCTCATAACCCTCGGCCACGTCGTCGAAACTGGCGCCGCGGTCGGTCAGCAGCCGCACGAACACGTCGACCCGCCCGGTCGAGCTCTTGGGGTTGGCCCGCGCGATCAGACCCTTGGGCAGGCTCAGCCGCTCCTGCAGCCGGGCGATGTAGACGCAGCCGCGCTCCAGCACGACGCCGCCCGACAGGTCGATCCGGTGCATGGAGACGTCGGCGATGCGGTCCTCGACCGTGCGCTTTCCGGGCAGGAAGGAGGCCCGCACGCGCCACGCCTCGTCCGACAGCCGCAGGTCGAGACTGGCCGGCTGCACCTGATCGGCGTCGAAGGGGGTGTCCGAAGCGATCGCCCCGCCGGCGATCAGGGCCTCGATGGACTGGCACGGCAGGATGCCGGGGAGGGTGGATTCGAAGGTCTGCATTTCTCCGGCTTACACGATTTTTCGCCGTGTCTCCCCTCCCGGGCGCCACACGGCCGCGCTTGACGTGCGGCCGGGTTGTACGACCATTGCCGGATGCATGACGCCCGCGCCTACGAAGCCGAAACCGAGGGGATCGTGGTCCGCGTGCGGCCCAGCTATCTGGCCGGCCAGTCCGATCCCGAGGGCGGGCGCTGGGTCTGGGCCTATCAGGTCGAGATCGTGAACCTGAGCGGCGTGCCGGTGCAGCTGATGGCGCGGCGCTGGGAGATCACCGACGCCCTCGGCCATGTCGAGGAGGTGCGCGGCGCCGGCGTGGTCGGCGAACAGCCGACGATTCTGCCGGGCGACAGCTATACCTACGCCTCGGGCTGCCCGCTGGGCACGGCCTCGGGCTCGATGGCCGGCGGCTACTATATGACCGACCCGTCCGGGCGCTCGTTCGAGGTCGCCATTCCGGCCTTCAGCCTCGACGTGCCGGGCGACCGCCGGGTGCTGAACTGAGCCAGACTCGCCGTTATGGTCGTCATCCTCGGGCTTGACCCGAGGATCAGCTGTTGGACCGCTCGGTGGTTGAAGGCCGGCTCCGGGACCGTGGCGTCCCTTCCCGAACCGCGCGTGCGGCAACCTCTGATCCTCGGGTCAAGCCCGAGGATGACGGTGAGGGGCGGGCGGTGAGGGGGTGAGGGGCTGCGTCAACCCGGAAAAGCGCAGCCCCGCCCCTGCACTCAAGGCCGCATGCGGGTGCGGCCTTGAGGCGGAGGGCGGCTCTCTAGGAGCCTATGATGACAGCCGTGTGGCTGAATGGGGTCAGATGTAGCGCCGCAGGCTGCGGGCCAGATCCGTCGCGCCGCGCTTGACCTGCGGCTGGTAGGCGACGCGGGCGTGCTCGACGCAATAGACGCCTTCCGAAGAGCGGCGGCCGCAGAAGCTGAACTCGTCCGAGGACGGGTCGCCGATCGGCCATTTGCACATATGGGCGCCCAGGGTCATGACCGTGGCGGTGCCGGGCAGGTCGGGCATGGGGGCTGGAACCGACTGGGCGGTGACCACGGCGCGCGGCTGGACCGCCTCGATGCGGCGCGGGGCCGACGGGGCCTGGGTCGGCTGGGCAGGGCGCGGACGCGACGGGCGGAAGGTGGCGCGCGCCGGCTGCGACGGGGCGGCCCGGCCCGACAGGCCGAGGCGGTGCACCTTGCCGATGACGGCGTTGCGGGTGACGCCGCCGCCCAGCTGTTTGGCGATCTGGCTGGCCGACTGGCCTTCCAGCCAGAGCTTCTTCANCTTCAGCGCGCCGACGCGGTCTTCTGTCCAGCCTGCGGTCATAGCCAACCCTCCGGGTCTCGGATTCAATATATGGGGTCCAGACGTCCCTCCCGGGGCCTCGACCTACCACTAATCGTAAACGAGCCCTTACCGGACGCAAGATGTGCGAATCAGTCCGTCCACAGGAACCAGATGTAGGGATGGTTAACGAGAGGGGGCGGTAGGGACTAGGCAGTAGGCATTAGCCGAAGAGGCGCCGAGGGCTCGGGGGCTCGTGATGCGCCCGTCCGACTGCCTGCTGCCTACTGCCTAATCCCTACTGCCTCTCTTGCATCCCTCTCCGCCACCCCGCATCTGGCTCCCATGACCGACCTGACCACGACCCCCCGGCCGCGCAGCTATCCCGGCGTCAACTGGATCGGCGTCCAGACCCTGTACCTGAGGGAGGTGCGCCGCTTCTGGAAGGTCGGGGCCCAGACCGTGGCCGGGCCGGTGGTCACCACCCTGCTCTACATGCTGGTCTTCGTGGTCGCCCTGCAGGGCACGCGGCCGCCGCTGCACGGCACGCCCTTCGCCGAGTTCGTCGCTCCGGGCCTGATCATGATGGCCATGCTCAACAACGCCTTCGCCAACGCCTCCTCCAGCCTGATCCAGGCCAAGGTGATGAACACCGCGACCGACTTCCTGACCCCGCCGCTCAGCCCGCTGGAGCTGACCATCGGCTTTTCGCTCGGCGCCGCGACGCGCGGCCTGGTGGTCGGGATCGTGACGGCGATCTGCGTCATGCCCTTCGCCCGGCTGGAAGTCGCGAACCTCGGCCTGATCCTGTGGTTCGGCCTGCTGGCCTGCCTGATCATGGGCATGCTGGGCGTCTTCGCCGGCCTCTGGGCGCAGAAATTCGACCAACTCGCCGCGGTGCAGAATTTCGTCATCATGCCGATGACCTTCCTCAGCGGCACCTTCTACCTGGTCGAGAACCTGCCCGAGCCGTTCGCGACCATCAGCCATTTCAACCCCTTCTTCTACCTGATCGACGGCTTCCGGGCCGGCTTCATCGGGGTCGGGAACGCCGAGGGGAATCTGCTGATCGGCGCGGTCATGAGCGGGCTCCTGACCCTGGTCATGGCCTGGGCCTGCTGGGCCGTGTTCAAGTCCGGCTGGCGGCTGAAGAGCTGACGGTCCTCCTCCCTCCCGTCCCCGTCCGTGCATCCCCGCGGAGGCGGGGATGCACGGTGATGGGGAGCGGGAAGGCGTGACGCTGCTGGTCGACATATAGTCGGGTTGGCGGGAAAATATCCCGCCCGATCAACCGCTTCCGCTTTTCCCAAACTGTATTGTCAGCACCCCCTCGCGGCGGCCGCATAATATCTGCATCCCGTCGCGGGGGAGGGCGTCTGGCGCCAGGGCCATCAACGTGCGGCGGGGTGCGAACGAGCGGGAAACGTCGTCCCGGAATCGNATTGTCAGCACCCCCTCCCGGCGGCCGCATACTATCTGCATCCCGTCGCGGGGGAGGGCGTCTGGCGCCAGGGCCATCAACGTGCGGCGGGGTGCGAACGAGCGGGAAACGTCGTCCCGGAATCGTCGCCCGGACCCTTGCGCGGCTTGAACCCTGCGGCTTGTGGAATARTCGGGGGCGTGGGGTCGGCGGACTGCCCGGGGGGTCGAAACCCCGGGGCCCGGGAGGCCTGGACGCCTTCCGCCCGTCGCGAGCGTATGACGGACAGGGATGAAAGCGGCGAAAAGGYCGGGGTGGGAAAACACCACAAGCCCCGCAGGCCGCCATGATGAAGCCCGCCCCCGTCGGCTTGCGTGAACCGGTCGCGCGGAGCGAAGGCGGCGACGCCGAAAACACATCCGGTCCCCGTAACGCGAAAGCAGGGGRCCACATTCCGGTTCCGGGCCAAGCCGCCCGCGCTCCGCGACCTCCCCAACCGCTTCTCCGGAMGCGGCGATGACGCACGCCAGGCGCCCCCCAACCTGTTGACTAACCCCGTCCCCCGTCCGACAAGACCTGACCCTTTTTCAGGCGGTCCCGACGCTCTCCGGCGCCGGGGCCGTCTCGCTTTTGGAGGCCTGCCCCGTGTCCACTGACCATCTGATGGGTGTCTACAACCGTGCGCCGCTGGAGGTGGATCGCGGTCAGGGCGCGCGTCTGTGGGGCAAGGACGGGACCGAATATCTCGACTGCGTCATGGGCATTTCGACCAACGCCCTCGGCCACGCCAACCCGATCCTCGTGCAGGCGGTCAGGGACCAGGCCGAAAAGCTCTGGCACGTCTCCAACATCTTCAAGATTCCGGGCCAGGAGGCCCTCGCCGACGCCCTGTGCGAGAAGTCGTTCGCCGACGTCGTCTTCTTCACCAACTCGGGGACCGAGGCGGTCGAATGCGCGCTGAAGACGGCGCGGAAATATCACTCGGCCAACGGCCAGCCAGAGCGGATCGACATCTACGGCTTCGACGGCTCGTTCCACGGCCGCACCTACGGCGCCATCAACGCCGCGGCCAACCCCAGCTACACCAACGGCTTCGGCCCGCCGATGGAGGGCTTCCACCAGCTGATCTGGGGCGACAGGGAGGCGCTGGAGGCGGCGTTCCGCAGCCCGACGACGGCCGCCGTCATTCTCGAGCCGGTGCAGGGCGAGGGCGGCTGCCGCGCCACGCCCGACGAGGACCTGCGCTGGATGCGCCAGATGGCCGATGAGAACGGCGTCCTGATCATCTTCGACGAGGTCCAGTGCGGCATGGGCCGGACGGGCCGGCTGTGGGCCCACGAATGGGCCGGCATGACGCCCGACATCATGGCCATCGCCAAGGCTCTCGGCGGCGGCTTCCCCATCGGCGCCTGCCTCGCCACGGCCCAGGCCGCCAGCGGCATGACGGTCGGCGCGCACGGCTCGACCTTCGGCGGCAACCCGCTGGCCATGGCCGTCGGCCGGGCCGCGTTCGGGGAGATTTCCAGGCCGGAGACCCTGGCCCACGTCAACGAGATCTCGGGCTATCTGAAACAGCAGCTGCACGGTCTGGCGCAACGCTATCCCGACGTCATCGTCGACGTGCGCGGCAAGGGCCTGCTGCTGGGCGTGAAGCTGGTCCCCAACAACCGCGACTTCATGGGCTGGGCCCGCGACGAGAACCACCTTCTGGTGGCCGGCGGCGGCGACAACTGCTGCCGCATCCTGCCGCCGCTGAACCTGACGCTGGAAGAGGCCCGCGAGGCGATCGAACGCTTCGAGCGGACCTGCGAATTCGCCCGCACCAAGATGGCGGCCTGATCATGGTCCGGCATTTCCTCGACATCCACAGACTCGAAGCCGACGAGCTTCGCGCCATCCTCGACGACGCCCACGCCCGCAAGGCAGCGCGCCAGGGCTGGCCGAAAGGCAGGGTCGACGCCGACGCTCCGGCCAGGGACCGTGTCCTGGCCATGGTGTTCGAGAAGAACTCGACCCGCACCCGCTTCAGCTTCGACGCCGCCATCCGCCAGCTGGGCGGGGCCTCGATCATCGCCAACGCCGGCGACATGCAGCTGGGCCGCGGCGAGCCGGTCGNCGCTTCAGCTTCGACGCCGCCATCCGCCAGCTGGGCGGGGCCTCGATCATCGCCAACGCCGGCGACATGCAGCTGGGCCGCGGCGAGCCGGTCGAGGACACCGCCCGSGTYCTGTCGCGSATGGTYGACGCSGTSATGATCCGMGCCAAYAGCCAYGAGGACGTCGAACGCTTCGCCCGCGTCGCCACCGTGCCTGTCATCAACGGCCTGACCGACCGCTCGCACCCGTGCCAGATCCTCGCCGAYCTGATGACSATCGAGGAGCATCGCGGCCCGATCGCCGGCAAGACGATCGCCTGGGTCGGCGACGGCAACAACGTCTGCCACAGCTTCATGCACGCCGCGCCGAAACTGGGCTTCCGTTTCAACGTCGCCTGCCCGGCCGACTACCACCCCGACCTCCACGATCTGGCGCGCGGCGGCGACCATGTCGCCCTGACCAGCGACCCGCGCGAGGCCGTGGCCGGCGCCGATGTGGTCGTCACCGACACTTGGGTGTCGATGGGCGACGGCGACTACGAGGCGCGTCTGGAAGCCTTCGAGGGCTATGGCGTCGACGACCGGCTGATGGCCGCGGCGTCGAGCGACGCCGTCTTCCTCCACTGCCTCCCCGCCCACCGGGGCGAGGAGGTGACCGACGCCGTCATCGACGGACCGAAATCCCTGGTCTGGGACGAGGCCGAAAACCGCATCCACGCCCAGAAGGCCGTGCTGGCGTGGTGCTTCGCAGGCTAGGCGTCAGTTCAGGTTGACGTCCACGACCCCGCCCGAGTCCGGCAGCGTCTTCGTCACATTGGCCTTGGCGACCTCGTAGAAGAATTTGAAGAAGCCGCCCTCATTGACCCAGATGCGGCCGTCGTCGGCGTCGAAGCGAAGCAGGGTCAGGTGCGGGTCGTCCTTGCCCCCGGGATACCAGGCGGCGAGGATCGGGTTCCAGTAGCGCTCGATCTTCTCGCGGTCGTGGGCGACCGACAGCTGGCCGTGGATGCAGGCCCAGACGTTCTGGTCCTTCGAGCCGTAGTGGAACATGGCGCTCTGGCCTCCGCCGACCGAAACGTCCCTCGCCAGATCGGTGTCGTCGCGGGTGAAGAACCAGATGGTCCCGGTTTCCTCCTCGCGGAAGGCGGTCATCGGCTGGGCGTGATAGCCGGGCTGGTCCAGCCCGAGCATGCCGGTGTTGGACTTCTTGAGGTGGTCCCAGAATTCCTTCTCGGCCTCGGCGGCGGTGAGGGTCTTGTCGCCCATGGCGGGTCTCCTTGATCGTCGGGTCGATCAGGAATGGCCGGGCAGGGGTGCGGGTTCCCCCTCAGTACGGCCTTTGCGGCACGCCCAGCAGGGTTCCGATATGGATCACCAGGATGAAGACGCCGGCGCCGGCCAGCAGCATGATCAGTCGCCACGGCGTCATGCGCACCCCGCGCCTCGGATCCCAGGGTCGTGAGCCGCGCCAGCCGGCGAAGACCGCCAGGGCGATGGCGGCGGCCGTCAGGGCCAGGGTCAGGGTCATGTCCATCGGCGCGAGGTGGCGCGGACAGGGCGTTTGCGCAAGCCCGGAGACCTTTCCAACAGGTTAATCTTCACCCGCCGTTAACCTCCTCGGCGCGAGAATCCCTCCGGTGTCGGGGCTTTCCACAGGAAGTTGGAGTCCCACCATATCTTGGGGTTAACCACGCGTTTACACGCATCATCTTGGCGTCTAGCGTTCGGCAAGTAGGTCGGGAGGCGAATCAGTGAGCGCAGCCGCGCCGTGGAGCGTGAAGGGCATCGAGCCCAAGGCGCGCGAGATCGCCAAGGACCTCGCCCGGCGGTCCGGCATGACGCTGGGCGAATGGCTGAACACCATCATCATGGAGGACGGGGACGACGACGAGGGCGTCGTTCCGCTGGCCCGCCGCCCGCACGCCGCTGAAAGCTATGAACGCCGCGGCCGCAGCCGCCGGATGGACGACGCCTACGGCGGCCATGACGACCAGCTGGGCCGTCTGGGCGCCTCGATCGACGCCATCGCCGCGCGTCTGGAAGCCGCCGAGCGGCGCTCGACCATCGCCATCCAGGGCGTCGACCAGGCCGTGTCCGGGCTGGTGCGCCGGCTGGACGGTCAGGATCAGGACGGCAAGACGCACGCCCGCCGCATCGACGACATCGCCGAGGAACTGCGCGAGGGCCATCGTCGCCTGCGTCGCTTCGAGCAGGAGGTCGGCCCGCAGACCGCCGAAACCTTCGGCAAGGTCGAGACGACCATGGGGGCCCTGGCCGGGCGTCTGTATGACATCGAGGAGCGGCAGCGCTCGGGCGTCAACGAACTCCGCCAGCGCATGGACGCGGTCGAAAAGGCCGCGGGGCCGGGCGTCGGCGCCGACCTGCTGGCCCAGGTCGGTCAGCGGCTGGATCAGGCCCAGACCCGCACCACCGAGGCCCTGCGCGGCCTGGAGCGCTCGTTCGCCGGACTGGACCAGCGCCTGCGGGCGACCGAAGGCCGGATCGAACCCGAGAGCGCCCGCGAGGCGGCGCGCTTCGAAAAACTGGCCGAGACCCTGAGCCGCCAGGTCGAGGGCAATCGCGCCGAGATGATGCGGCGGCTCGACACCGCCGAGACCGAAGGCCGGATGGACCGCATCGAGCGCGCCGTCCTCGCCATCGGCGAACAGGTCAAGTCGTCCGAGGAGCGTTCGGCCAAGGCGGTCGAGGACATGGGCCGCGAGGTCCTGCGCATCGCCCAGAACCTGAACGGTCGGGTCCAGACCATCGAGAGCGCGGCTCCGATGCAGCTGGATGTGATCAGCCGCAAGGTCGAGAGCGACATGGGCCGTCTGGCCCAGGGGCTGGAGCAGCGGCTGACCGTCGCCGACGACCGGCACGCCCTGGCCCTGGAAAAACTGGGCGGCGAGATCACCCGCATTTCCGACCGGCTCAGCGAGCGCATCGCCCAGTCCGAGCGACGCTCCCAGCAGGCGCTGGAAGACATCGGGCGGCGCCTCGCCGACAGCTCCACGAAGATCGAGCAGGGCTACGACCGCGCGTCCGGCGAGCTGGCCGAACGCATGCGGCTGTCGGAAGAGCGCACCGCGGCCCTGATCGCCGAGGCGCGGGGCAATATCGAGCGCCGGGCCGAGCCGGGGCGTCCGGCTGCGGTCGAACCCGAGTGGCGGGCGGCCGCCTTCCCGGACGCGGCCTTCCCGGACGCCGACTTCGCAACTCCAGCCTTCGACGATCCCGTCTTTGCCGAGCAGCAGGCCTGGTCCGCCGACCTGGCCCCGCCCGAGCCCCAATCCGGCCCCACGGCGCCCGGCGAGGATGGGCTGAGCGCCGACGCCCTCTTCGACGCCGTCCTGCGCGGTCCCCGGACCGACGGAGCCCCGGCGGTATCGACTCCGTTCGGCAGCCGTCCCTCCGAAACCGCGGCCGCCGAGGTCTCCGCCGAGGCGCCGCTGGCGCAGACTGCGGAGCCCGCGCCGCAACCGGCCCCCTTCGCCTTTGGCCAGGGCTTCGGCGGCGCCGACGTTTCGGACGCGCTGCAGGCCACGGCCCCGGCGGAATTCGACGCCGGCCCCGACGACTTCGCCGGCGAAACCGAATTCGTCGACCCCCGCGCCCTGCGCGCCGCGGCGGCCCAGGGACGCGCCTCCTCGACGCGCCAGGCGATAGACGCGGCCCGCGCGGCCATGGCTTCGCCGGAAGCCGCCGAGGCTCCCGCCCGGTCCGGCTTCGGCCTGAAGAAGGGCGGCAAGTCGAAGCTGCAGGAGCGTCTGGACAAACAGGCTGCGCGTGGCGGCGGCACCGTGCGCAAGGCCCTGGGCGCCTCGGCCATCGCGGTCCTGCTCACCGGAGGCGGCGCCTATGCGACCGGCCAGCTGACGGGGTCGGGCCTGAACATTCCCGGCCTGACGGCTCCGCCCGAGGCCCAGCCCGTCGCCGCCCTTGCCATGTTGCCGACCGCTCCGACCCCCGCCGATCTGGAGCGCGGATCCGAATTGTATCAGCAGGCGATCGAGCTTCTGGACGCGGGCGTCGACAGCGGCGTCGACACGCTCAAGCGCGCCGCCGCTACGGGCTACACCCCGGCCCAGTTGCATCTCGCCAGCCTTTACCAGGACGGCGCCGAGGGCGTCCCCGTGAACCTGCGCGAGGCCCGGGTCTGGGCCCGCCGCGCGGCGGACGGCGGCGACGCCAAGGGCATGCATGCCTACGGCATGTATCTGTTCGAGGGCGTCGGCGGCGCCCGGGACCAGGGAGAAGCGCTGGCGTGGCTCAGGAGGGCGGCCGAACGCGGTCTGGTCGACAGTCAGTTCAATGTCGCCAAACTGTACGAGACCGGGGATGAAGCGATCGAGCCCGATCCCGCCCAGGCCTACAAATGGTACCTGATCGCGGCGCGCGCCGGCGACGGCGACGCCCAGGCGGCGGCGGAGCGTCTGGACAAGACGATCCCGGCACCGATCCGGACCCAGGTTCGCGCCGAGGTCGAGCAATTCCAGGTCGAACCGCTCGCCTGAGACGGGACCGCCAAGCTTTTCAGGCGCATCGGGTGGCGGGGGCCGCCGGGTGGGTCTAGGACAACCAGACTTCCATCGTCGCCTACCCGGCGCCTGACTTCAGTTCCAGCCGAAGGCGCGTCCTTTGGATATCTATCTGCCAATCGCCGAGGTTTCGGTGAACTGGCCGCTCCTGGTTCTGCTGGGCGCGGTGGTCGGATTCGTGTCCGGACTGTTCGGTATCGGCGGCGGCTTCCTGATGGCGCCGATCCTGATCTTCATGGGCATTCCGCCGGCCGTGGCCGTCGCCAGCCAGGCCAGCCACGTCGTCGCCTCCTCCACCTCCGGCGTCATCAGCTACACCAGTCAGAAGGCCGTCGATTACAAGATCGGTCTGGTCATGGCCGGCGGGGGCGTCCTGGGCGCCCTGCTGGGGGTCGAGCTGTTCCGCTACCTGCGCCTGCTGGGGCAGGCCGATCTGGCGGTGGCCCTGTCCTATCTGCTGTTTCTCGGCGCCATAGGCACCCTGATGCTCTACGAGAGCCTGGGCCAGATTCTTCGCCGGGCGCGCGGCGAGGTAGCGCCGCACAAGGAGCGCCGCCGGCCGCTGTGGCTGTACGGCCTGCCGCTGAAGATGCGCTTCCCGCGTTCGGGCCTCTACATCAGCGCCGTCCCGCCCTTCGGGCTTGGCATGTTCGTCGGCGTGATGTCGGCCATCATGGGGGTGGGCGGCGGCTTCATCCTCGTGCCCGCCATGCTCTATGTGCTGCGGATGAAGGCCGGGGTGGTGGTGGGCACCAGCCTGTTCCAGATCATCATCGTCACCGCCATGACCACCATCCTCCAGGCGGGACGAAACCAGACCGTCGACATCGTCCTGTCGATGTTGCTGCTGCTGGGCGGCGTCGTCGGGGCCCAGTACGGGGCCAGATGGTCGGGCCGGTTCCGGGCCGAGGAACTGCGAGCGGTTCTGGGTCTCATCGTTCTGATGGTCGGCATCCAGATGGGGCTGGAGCTGTTCGTGCGGCCGTCCGACCTGTTCGCCTTCGCTCCGGGGGTGGCCCAATGATCGCCGCCCTGCCGCCGCCGCCTCCCGCCATAGCCGCGCCGGCGCCGGAACGCTCGATCGGAACCATCGACCAGGTGCGCATCGCCGCAGCCCTGACCGACGCCCGGGTGAGGGTGGATTCCGGGTTCCAGGGCGCCTCGATCGTCCTGTATGGCGCGGTCTTCAACCCCGGCGACCAGCCCGCCGACGTGGTGGTGGTGGTGCGCGGACCGGACGGCCCGGTTCGCCTAGTCAAGAAAACGCGCAACATGGGCGTCTGGCTGAACAGCCGGCCCGTGCTGTTCGAGGGCGCGCCCGGCTTCTACATGACCGCCTCGACGCGGCCCCTGTCGGACATCGCCGACTTCGGCCAGCTGCGCCGGCTGGGCGTCGGCGTCGATCACCTGAGGATCAACGCCCCGGAGGAGAGCCGGACCGTCACCCGCTACGGCGTGCGCGACGTGGTCGTCAGCCGACTGGGCGAGGACTATCTCGACTTCCGCCGCGCCGTGATCCGGCTGCGCGAGGCGGCGGCCCTGTACAACACCGATCCCGATGGCGTTGAGTTCGTCGACCGCGGCCTGTTCCGGGCGGAGGTCGAGCTGCCCGCCGTCGCCCCGACGGGCCGCTATTTCGCCGAGGTCTGGCTGTTCCAGGACGGCGAGCCGGTGTCGGTCAGCAACCTGACCCTGACCGTCGAAAAGGTCGGCATCGAGCGCGACGTCTTCGAATTCGCCCACCGCCGTCCATGGACCTACGGCCTCCTGTGCGTCCTGCTGGCGGCGTTCACGGGCTGGGCGGCGAGCCGGGTGTTCCGGCGGCAGTAGTCAGCTCGCCGCGAACTCGCTGAGCGCGTCGATGACCGCCCGGTTCTGGTCTTCCGTGCCGACGGTGATGCGCAGACAGTCGGGCAGACCGTAGCCGCCGACGGGGCGGACGATGATGCCCCTGGAGTTCAGATAGTCGTTTGCGGCCGCGGCGTTGCGGATCTCGTCGGGAAAGCGGACCAGCACGAAATTGCCGGCCGACGGGAAGACGTCGAAGCCGAAGCCCTTGATGGCCTGGGTCAGGCGCGGGCGCCAGGCCTCGACCAGCTGGCGGGATGCTTGCTGGTGCGCCTCGTCGCCCAGGGCGGCGACGGCGGCCTCGATGCCCGGCACCGAGACGTTGAACGGCAGGCGGATGCGGTCGACCGCCTCGGCCACCTTCAGGGGCGCATAGCCGAAACCGATGCGCAGGCCGCCGAGGCCGTGGATCTTGGAGAAGGTGCGGGTGACGACGATGTTCTGGCTGTCGCGGGCGAGGGGGAAGCTGGTCTCCCAGTCCGGCTCGGCGACGAATTCGGCATAGGCCTCGTCGATGACCAGCAGGATGTGCGGCGGCAGGGCCTGGTGCAGGCGGCGGATTTCCTCGGCCGTATTGTAGCTGCCGGTCGGGTTGGACGGGCTGGAGACGTAGACGATGCGGGTCCGGTCATCGACCTCGCCCAGAATGGCTTCGGGCGTCAGGCGGAAGTCGGGCTCGGGCGCCAGCTTGACCGAGGCCTGGTTGGCCAGGGCGCTGATGCGATAGGCGAGGAAGCCGTATTTGCCGCTGACGATATTGTCGCCGGGCGTCAGATAGGTCTGGTTCAGCAGGGCGAAGACCTCGTCCGAGCCGTTGCCGAAGATCAGCCGCTCGGGCTCCAGTCCGTGGTGTTCGGCGACGGCGTCGCGCAGCTTGGTCGCCCGGCCGTCGGGGTACATGTGAATGTTGGCGACCGAGGCCTCATAGGCGGCGCGGGCCTTCTCGCCGGCGCCCAGGGCGTTCTCGTTCGACGACAGCTTCATCGGCGTCGCCACGCCCTCGATGCGCGACTTGCCGCCGACATAGGGGGCGATGTCGAGGATGCCGGGCTTGGGGGTGGGGGCGTCGGTCATGGGTGCTTTCAGAACAGGGGGGCGGCGCCGATGACGCCGCTGAGGCCGCCGGGCGCGGATACGAGCCGTTCGTCCTCGGCCTGCACATAGCCCGCTAGGATGAACAGCTTCAAGCCGCCTGCCGCGATCAGCGGACTGGCGGCCAGGCCGGCGGCGCCCAGGGCCTCGACGATCGTGGCGGCCGGGGCGGCGCTGTCGGTGGTCCAGAAGGTGCGGTCGTCGCCCGTGGGCCCGGGCTGCGCCTGCTGGATCATCAGGGCGCGCGGTACGCCCAGGCGGTCGTCGGGCAGGGCCCCGACCACGCGCAGGCCGGGCTCGGCCAACAGGCGACCCCACCATGCCGAGGACGGCGTCAGGTCCATCAGGGCGCGGGCGCCGTCGCGGACGACGGCCAGGGCCTGATCCGGATCGGCGGCGGTACGGGCGGTCAGTCCGTAGCGGTCGGCGGCCAGGGTCTGGCTGGCCGATCCCCAGACCACCAGAGGCGCGCCGACGCTTGCGTCGATCCGGCCCAGCACCGCGCGCAGGACGGCGGCTCCGGCAGGGGGCTCGCCCGCCAGCGTCTGCCGCAGGGCGATGGCCTCGGCGTCGGGCGTGGGGCGCGCCCCGGCGGCCAGACGGGCGCGGACGGCGTTCGCCACGGCCCGGTCGAGGGCCAGCCGATCGGCGTCCTCGGCCGGCTCGATCAGCATCAGAACAGCTTCGGCGCGGGGGCGAGGGCGAAGGGCCCCAGCCATGTGCGGCCGTCGCGGAAGCGGATGACGAGGTCGACGCCCCGGTCGCCGGAGACTGCGGTGGCCGCGGCGGCCCCCGCCGCGCCGAGGCGGTTGACGGCGCCGGACTGCGAACGGGCCAGGCCGGCGATGGCGGCGCCGGGCCGTTCCGCCGTCAGGGAGACCTCGCCCTCCAGCCGTCCTTCGGCGTCGGCCGAAAGGCCGGCGCTTTCGACGTGAGCGCGGCTGTCGCCCGCTTCCAGTTCGCCCTTGATGGCCGTGAAGCGCCCGCCCGAGGCGGTCCAGGCCGCGAACACGCCGGCGCTATCCATGCCGCTGAGGCGGCTGGCGTTGAGGATGGTGCCCTCGATCCGGGCGGTCAGCCGGCCCTGCCGCGTCGCGCCCTCGACCGGGCCGCCGGGACGGCCGCGGGCGTCGACCAGCTCGAAGGCCACATCCATCTCATCCGTGGCGGCGCGGCCTTCCGTCAGGTGCGGGCGGACATTGAGCAGGATGCGTTCAGCTGCGGCGATGGGGAAGGGTTCCGCATTCTCATGGGCGGTGAAGGTCGGGCGGATCAGCTCGACCCGCAGGTCGGGGAATCGCTCGCGCAGATGGCTGACGCTCAGGCGCAGACCGTCGCCGGCGATGCCGACCTTGCCCTTGTCGGCGCGGGTCAGCGTCAGGCCGTCCGGGGCGATCACCACCCAGCGGTCGGGATTGTAGGCGTTGGCCTCCGCGACCAGTTCCGGCGCCGCGATCCCGTGACCCGAGGGGGCGACGATGTCAGCGTGGGGAATCGAAATCCGCGCCCGGAAGGGCCAGCCGGTGGTGGTTCGGGAGGCGTAGTCGATGCGCCAGCCGTCCCGCCGCATGGCGGACACCTGGGCGTCCAGCCGGGTCTCGATCTGGTGGGTCAGATAGAACCACCAGCCGGTCCAGGCCGCCAGCAGCGCGCCCGCGATCAGGAAGGGGATCAGCAGGCCCCGGCGGGAGTGACGGGTGGGCGTGGGGTGAATCTGGGTCATCAAGGCTCCGTCTAGTCTGCCTTGAGGAACGCGCCAACCTGTTCCACCGCCTCGGCCAGACCCATGCGTTGAACCTCGGTCCCCGGCGGCAGGCTGGCGAACAGGCGGGTGGGAGCCGCGGCGTCGAGCATGACGAAGACGCCCTTGTCGTCGGCGCGGCGGATCAGCCGGCCGAAGGCCTGGGCCATTTTGGCGCGGGCCAGGGCGTCGTCGAAATTGCGGCCCCCCGCGCCCTCGCCGCCGAAGCGCAGCCGGCGCGCCTTGTGCAGCAGGTCGGGTCGCGGCCAGGGCACGCGGTCGAAGGCGAGGATCCGCAGCGACCGGCCCGGCACGTCGACGCCGTCGCGCACGGCGTCCGTGCCCAGCAGGCAGGAATCCTGTTCTGCACGGAAGACGTCGACCAGCGCCCCGACCTCCAGCGGATCGACGTGCTGGGCGTAGAGCGGGATGCCCGCCTTGGCCAGGTCGGGACCCAGTCGCTCATAGACCGCCTTCAGCCGGCGGATGGCGGTGAACAGGCCGAGGCCGCCGCCGCCCGCCGCGAGAAAGAGCTCGCGCATGGCCGCCGCTGTCTGGCGCGTGTCGTCCTTGATCAGGTCGTTGACGACGATGACCCGGGCGTTGGCGGCATAGTCGAACGGGCTCTCGACCTTCAGCGTCCGGGCCGGCTCGATCAGCCGGGCAGAGCCGGTGCGCAGGCGGGCCATGTCGAAGGGATCGTCGGAGTTCGGGTCGGACAGCGTCGCCGAGGTCACCAGCACGCCATGGGCCGGCATGATGACGGCGGCCTCCAGCGGCACGGTCGGGTCGATCCAGTGGCGCCGCAGGGCCACGTCCATGATGCGGCCGAAGGCGGCCTCGGCCGACAGCCAGTCGAGGAAGTCGGGGTCGGGTTCGTCGGACGAGACCTCCAGCGCGGCCAGCATCGAGCGCCAGCCGGGCAGGGTCATGCGGGCGCGGCGGTCGAGGCCGCGCAGGGCTCCTTCGATGCGGGCGCGGGAGGCGCCGTCCAGATCGGACGCCTCGTCGTCGAGAATGTCCTCCAGATGGCGCGACAGGGCCAGCAGCGGCGCCTCGACGGCGGCCAACGCCTGGGCGGCTTCGCGCGCGGCTTCCAGCACCGGTTCGGTGACCGGGCGCAGCGAGCATTCCATGCCGAATTCGACGCCGCTGCCGGATGCGTTCTCGCTGGTCCGCGCCCGGAGCTGTTCCAGCGCGGCCAGCAGGAAGCGTTCGATCGGTCCGACCGGATTGACCTCCCCCGAGGCCGGGGCGATGCGGCCCGACACGCCCTCGCCGGGCAGCTGGGCCGCGGCGCGCACGGCGTCCTGCAGCGCCTTGGTCGCCGCCTCGTTGTCGGCGCACAGGTCGCCCAGCCGCTGCTCCAGACCGCGCCCGCGCCGGCCGCGCCCCTCGGGCCCGCGCAGCCAGCGGCGCAGCTCGGCGGCCTCCTGCCCTGACAGGCAGGCCGAAAAGGCGCTGTCGGCGGCGTCGAACAGGTGATGGCCCTCGTCGAAGACGATGCGCTTCAGGGCGGCCGTCTCGCCGTCCTGCTTCAGGCCGCGCGCCGAACGGGCCCCGTCGAAGGCTGCCTGGGTCATGACGAGGGCGTGGTTGGCGACGACGAGGTCGGCCCGGCGGCTGGCGCGGATGGTCTTCTCGACGAAACAGGTGCGGTAATGGGGACAGGCGGCGTGGACACACTCGCCGCGCCGGTCGACCAGGTTGGCGGCGCTGGCCTGATGGCCGGGCCCCGTCGCGAACAGGCCGGGCAACCAGCCGGGATAGTCGCCGCCGGTCATGTCGCCGTCGCGGCTGTGCATGGCCCAGCGGCTGGCCAGGGCCATGCCGATCAGGTCGCCGTTGCCCAGCTGCGCCGCCTGAACCATCTCCTGCAGGTTCAGCAGGCAGAGGTAGTTCTCGCGTCCCTTGCGGACGACGGTCTTCTTCTTGCGCTCGACGGGATCGGGCCACAGGGCGGCGCTTTCGCGGTCGATCTGGCGCTGCAGGGCGCGGGTGTAGGTCGAGACCCAGGCGGCCCCCTGGTTGCGCTCGGCCCACAGGCTGGCGGGGGCGAGATAGCCGAGGGTCTTGCCCGTGCCCGTGCCGGCCTCGGCCAGCAGGAAGCGGGGACGGCCCTCCTCGTTGCGGGGCGAGAAGGCGAAGGCGGCCTCGGCCGCGTAGTCGGACTGGGTCGGGCGGGTCTCGTCGAGGCCCGAGGCCTGGAGCAGCTTCTCCAGACGGATGCGGGCGGACTCGGAGTCGACCGGGGCCGAGCCCGCCTCGCCGCGCGGCGCCTCATCCTCCCACTCGGGCAGGCGCGACCAGGCGTCGAGACCGCTGCCGCGATGCTGGCGCTCGCGCACCGGATGGTGCTGCAGGGCGCCCGAGACGCGCCATGCCCACGACCAGCTCGCGCGGCCCAGGGTTTCGGCCAGGGTGAAGGCCTCCTCGCGTCCGGGATAGGCGGGGTCGGCCAGTTCCTTCAGCAGGCCGGCGGCGGCGTCCATCAGAGCCTGGGCTTGGGCCTCGGCCCCCTTCGGCTCGCTCATGCCCATGGCGAGGGCCAGACCGCTGGGGGAGGGGGCGCAGAAGCGGGCGGGGCGGACGAAGGCGAACAGCTCCAGCACGTCGAGCAGATCGGCCGAGCGCGGCGGCGGGGCGATGCCCAGGCGGCGCGCGGTCAGGCTGGCGTGGGCGACCATGACCGGGGCGGTGGTGAAGGCGCCCTCGGCCGCGCCGCGCCCGATCCGGCGTGGGCCGTCGGCGTCGCAGATCGCCCCCGTGCCCGGCGGAATGGCCAGCGCCGGCGGCAGGACCAGCCAGGGCTCGGCGCCGGTCAGGGCCGCGGAGGATGTGAGGGAGTCGATGGACACGTCCGATAGATAGCCGTTCGTGAGGTGAAACGGAACGGGAACATGCTATAGGCGCGATGTGACGCCGCCGCCCGCTCCTGCAACGCTTTCGCCCCCAGAACTGGCGCCCCTCTTCGCCGACTGGTTCGCGTCGCGCGGCTGGTCGCCGCGACGGCACCAGCTGGAGATGATCGCCGCCGCCGCCGCCGGGTCGCACGCCCTGCTGGTCGCGCCGACGGGCGGGGGCAAGACGCTGGCGGGCTTCCTGCCGTCGCTGGTGGAACTGGCCGAGCGCGGGCCGCGGCCGGCGTTCGGACCGGGCAGCGGAATCCACACCCTGTATCTGTCGCCGCTGAAGGCCCTGACCACCGACGTCGAGCGCAACCTGATGACGCCGATCCGGGAGATCGGGCTGAACATCCATGTCGAGAGCCGGACCGGCGACACCAAACAGTCGAAGAAGGCGCGGCAGCGGGAGTTTCCGCCCGACATCCTGCTGACTACGCCCGAGCAACTGGCCCTGTTCTGCGCCTGGGACGGGGCGCGGGCCTATTTCGCCGACCTGAAATGCGTCGTGCTGGACGAGGTGCACGCGATCTGGAGCGGCAAACGGGGGGACCTGCTGGCGCTGGGACTGGGGCGGCTGCAACAGTTCGCACCGGGGATGCGGCGGGTGGCGCTGTCAGCGACGGTGGATGATCCGGAGATGATCGCGGACTGGCTGAGGCCGGGTGCGGCGGTGTCTCCTTCTCCCCCCGGGGGAGACGGTGACCCGGAGGGCCGCATGAGGGGGCTGTCAGCCCTGGACTCATCGCTGGACAGTCTGCCGCCTGAACCAGCCCCCTCATCCGAGCTGCTTCGCAGCCCACCTTCTCCCCCGAGGGGAGAAGGGGTCGTGATCGTCCGCGGCGACCCCGGCGCGCCTCCGGTCGTGGATGTGCTGGTCAGCGAGGGCAAGGTCCCGTGGGCGGGGCACACGGGCCAACACGCCATCCCCGAGGTCTATGAGGCCATCAAGCGCTCGGGCATGAGCCTGATCTTCGTCAACACCCGCTGGCAGGCGGAGTTCGTGTTCCAGTCGTTGTGGGCCATCAATGACGACGACCTGCCCATCGGACTGCACCACGGCTCGCTGGCGGCGGAGCAGAGGCGCAAGGTCGAGGCGGCGATGGCGCGGGGCGATCTGCGGGCCGTGGTCTGCACCTCCACCCTCGACCTCGGCATCGACTGGGGCGACGTCGATCTGGTCATCCAGCTGGCGGCGCCCAAGGGAGCCTCGCGGCTGGTGCAGCGGATCGGCCGGGCCAACCACCGGCTGGACGAGCCGTCGCGCGCCCTGATGGTCCCGGCCAGCCGGTTCGAGATGCTGGAGTGCCAGGCCGCGCGCGAGGCGGTGGCCGAGAACGCGTTCGACTGGGAGCCGGTGCATACGGGCACGCTGGATACGCTGGCCCAGCACGTCATGGGCTGCGCCTGTTCCGAGCCCTTCGCCATGACCGATCTCTATGACGAGGTGACGGCGTGCGGTCCCTATCGCGGCCTGACCTGGGAACAGTTCGAGGAGGTGGTCGATCTGGTCGCCACCGGCGGCTACGCCCTGCGCACCTATGAACGGTTCGCGCGGATCGTGCGGACGCGGGACGGCCGGTGGAAGGTGCGCAATGCGGTGACGGCGCAGCGCCACCGGATGAACGTCGGGGCCATCGTGGCGGCCGCGACGCTGAACGTGCGCATCGCCTCGCGGCGCGGCGGGGCGGCCAAACAGCTGATCGGCGGGCGCAAGGTGGGCGAGGCCGAGGAGAGCTATTTCGAGCAGATGACGCCCGGCGACACCTTCGTCTTCGCCGGCCAGGTCTGGGCCTTCCAGGGCATCAACGGCATGGACGCCCTGGTCACGCACGCCCATGACAAGGATCCGAAAATCCCGTCGTGGGGCGGCTCCAAATTCCCCATGTCGACATCCCTGGCCGACCGGGTGCGGGCCATGATCCAGGACCGCGACCACTGGCGCGTCCTGCCGCCCGACGTACAGGAATGGCTGGAGCTTCAGGAGGATCGGTCGCTCATTCCGGATGCGCAGACCATGCTGGTCGAGACGTTTCCGCGTGGCAGCCGGCACTTTCTCGTCGCCTATCCCTTCGAGGGCGGGCTGGCGCACGGGACGCTGTGCATGCTGCTGACCCGGCGGCTGGACCGGCTCGGGATCGGGCCGCTGGGCTTCGTCTGCACCGACTATTCGCTGGCCATCTGGTCGATCAAGCCGATGGACGGGCTGGACCTCGACGCCCTGTTCGAACCGGACATGCTGGGCGACGATCTGGARAGCTGGCTGGAGGAGAGCTTTATGATGAAGCGCACCTTCCGCAATTGCGCCCTGATCTCGGGCTTGATCGAGCGRCGCCAGCCGGGGAMCGAGAAGACSGGGCGNTTCCGCAATTGCGCCCTGATCTCGGGCTTGATCGAGCGRCGCCAGCCGGGGAMCGAGAAGACSGGGCGGCAGGTGACCTTCTCGACGGACCTGATCTACGACGTGCTGCGCCGCCACCAACCSGAYCAYCTGCTGCTCAAGACCGCCCGCGCCGATGCGGCGGCGGGGCTGCTGGAYGTSGCGCGGCTGGGGCAGATGCTGGCGMGGATCCAGGGCCAGATCCGGCAYGTGAAGCTGGACCGGCCCTCGCCGTTCTGCGTGCCGGTGCTGGTGCAGATCGGGCGCGAGCGGGTGGGCGGCGGGCAGGCGGCGGAGATGATCCTGGACGCCTCGGCCTATGGCTTCGACGAGGCCGATCTGATCGCGGAAGTCATGGCCGATGCGCCGCCCGATCTGGCGGGCGCGCAATGAACGCGGCGCTCAGACAGGCCCTGTCGCCGGCGCGACATCCGTGCGGCGGCCTGCGGGTCCATATCGAGGGCGAGCCCTGCGTGCTGCGCTGTTCGGGGGCGCTGTGGGTGCTCAACCATCGCGCCCTGATCGCGGCGGACCTGCATCTTGAGAAGGGTTCGGCCTTCGCCGCGCGCGGCCAGATGCTGCCGCCCTATGACAGCCGCGCGACGCTGGACCGGCTGGAGGCCGAGATCGAGGCGCTGCAGCCGGCGGCGGTGGTGCTGCTGGGCGACAGCTTCCACGACGCGAAGTCGGTAGGCCGCATGGCGGCGGACGACAGGGCGCGGCTGGACCGGCTGGCGGCGGGCCGCGACTGGATCTGGCTGGAGGGCAATCACGACATCGCCGCCCTGGCCGGGTCGATGGACGATCTGGTGGGCGAGGTGGTCGAGACGATGGAGCTCGGCTCCCTGCGCCTGATCCACGAACCGCAGGCGGGCGTGCGGCCGGGCGAGATCGCCGGCCACCTGCACCCGGCGGCGCGGGTCGCGGCCTATGGGCGCGGCGTGCGGCGGCCGTGTTTCGTGACGGACGGACGGCGGGCGGTGCTGCCGGCGTTCGGAGCCTTCACGGGCGGGCTGGATGTGCGTGACCCGGCCATCGCGGGGCTGTTCGCCGAGCCGCCTATGGCTGCGGCTCTGGGACGCGAGCGGGTGCATGCACTGGCATGGGAATCCCTGCGATAGGGTCCCGCGCCAGCAGCGCGTTCGACGCCCCCTCGAGCCGTTCTTCCAGCAGCGCCATGAACTCACCGCGCTTCAACCCCGCCGGGATGGCGGGCAGGAACTCGTAGACGATCGTCCCCGGGTACCGCCGGAAGCCGTGCGCCGGCCAGTGGACGCCCGAGTTGGTGGCCATCGGGGTGCAGTCGGCCTCGAGGTCGCGGTACAGGGCGGCGATGCCGGGTTTGTAGTCGGGCGCGGCGCCGACGGGCGCGCGGGTGCCCTCCGGAAAGATCAGGATCTGGCGGCCCTCGGCGTGGCGCGCGCGGGCCTGGCGGACCATGTCCTTCAGCGCCTTCGAATGGGCCGAGCGGTCGACGGCGATCATCTTCGTCTTGGTCGCGAACCAGCCGAAGAAGGGCAGGGGAGCCAGTTCCTGCTTCATGATGAAACAATTGTCGGGCAGGACCGCGAAGGGGGCGATCACGTCCAGCATCGACTGATGCTTGCCGGCGATCAGGGCCGCGCCGGTCGGGCGGTGCTCCAGTCCGCGGAACTCGACCTTGACCCCGGCGATCCAGCGCAGGCCGAACAGGCAGAATTTCGCCCAGTGGCGGATCACCCACATCGACTGGCGGTAGGGCATCAGCAGGGCGGGCGACAGGCCGACGGCGAACAGGGCCATCGACAGATAGAGCCAGGCGACGAACAGCAGCGATCGGATGGTGACCACCTCAGGCGGCCTTTTCGGCGGGCGCGGCCTCGGTCGAGGGGCGGCCGCCGCCGACCGTGGCCCGGCCCAGGGCGGCGAGGTATTTCATGTATTCCAGCGTCATGCGCCGGGCGGTGACCGCGGCCTTCCACCAGCGCGAATTGTCCAGCGACGGGGTTTCGACGGCATAGGGGGTCAGGCGGACCCCGGGAGCGGCGGCGCGGATCTCGGTCAGGGCGCGGGGCATGTGATAGTCGGACGTGACCACGATCAGGCTGTCATAGTCCTTGGCCTCGGCCCACGCGGCGATTTCCTGGGCGTTGCCCAAGGTGTCCTCGGCCTCGAAACCCAGGTCGACGCAGCAGTTGAACAGCTTGTTCGAGCCGGGTGTCAGGGCGCGCAGCTCCTGGCGGCGAACCTCGCGGTTGACGCCCGAAATCAGGACGCGTTCGCCCTTGTCCTGTTCCAGCAGGCGGATGGCGGCGTTGACCCGCTCGGCCGACGGGCCGGTCAGGGCGACGATGGCGTCGGCGCGCTCGGGCTCGGGCGCGGGCGTGAAATCACGCACCCGATCGGCGAAGGCGAACAGGCCGATCACCCAGATCAGCGCCAGAATCGCGATGAAAGTCAGAAACTTCATGCGCTTAACCTAGTGCCGCCCCTTCAATCGCGCCAGCGCCGTGAAGCGCGCCGCCGCAAGCGCCACCGTAGCGGCCAGCAGGGGGCATGGCGAGAGGATCAGAACGTCGCTCCACATCAGCGGCAGGGCGGGCGTGACGCCCTCGGCCCCGCCGAGAAAACGCAGGCCGGCCACCAGGACCATGGCGGCCGCCGCGCCGATCCCGCCCGCGACCGCCGCCACCAGGCCGTACCGCACCTGATAGAGGCCGGCGATGGCGCTGTCCGAGGCGCCGTTGAGGCTGAGGGTCTCGATCACTCCGGTCTGGGCGGCCATGCCCGCGCGGGTCGCATAGGCCACCGCGGCGCCCGCCGCGCCGGCGGTCAGCAGGAAGGCCGCCAGGGCGAGGACGGTGATCAGGGCGGCCGACCGCTCCACCTCGCCGCGCCACAGGCTGTGGTCGTCGACGGTGGCGTCGAGCCCGGCCGAGGCCAGGGCGCGGCTGAGGCTGACGGCGCTGGCCGGGCCGGTCCGGTCCAGCCGCACGGTGACCAGATGGGGGATCGGCAGGTCGGGCAGGACAGCGTCGCCCAGCCAGGGCCGCAGCAGGGCCTCTGCGGTCTTGCGGTCCATGGCCTCGGCCTCGGCCACGCCGGCGACGCCCGCCAGGGTCTCGGCGGCGCGGGCGGCGGCCTCGGCGCCGGTCTCACCGACGCGCGGACGAACCTGGACCGTGGCTTCCGAGCGCAGCTGGCGGGCCCAGCCGTGAGCAGCCCGGTCGGCGGCGACCGCGCCCACGGCCGAAAGACAGGCGAGAAAGCACAGGGCGGCGATCAGCGACGCCAGCCAGCGCTCGCCGCCCGCATCGCGCGGCAGCAGGGACGCGCGGCGGGAGAACAGGCGGCGGATCACGCCTCGCCCCCGCTCAGGCGGCCGCCCTCGAGGCGCAGGACCGTGGCGCCGGAGCGTTCGGCCAGCGCCTCGTCATGACTGGCGATGAGGACGGTGGCCCCCAGCCGGTTCAGCGACTGGAACAGCTTCAGCAGCCGTTCGCCCATCTTCGCGTCGACGCTGCCGGTCGGTTCGTCGGCCAGGATCAGGTCCGGCCCGGCGACCACGGCGCGGGCGATGGCGAGCCGCTGCTTCTCGCCGCCCGACAGCGCCGGCGGCAGATCGTTCATCCGGTCGCCCAGGCCGACCCAGTCCAGCATCTCCTCGACGTCGGCGGCGTAGTCGATCTGGCGCCCCCCGGCGAGCCGCAGCGGCAGGGCCACGTTGTCGAACGCCGACAGGTGGTCCAGCAGGCGGAAATCCTGGAACACCACGCCGATGCGGCGGCGGAAGCCGGGCAGGTCGCGGCGGGTGGCGCGGGTGGCGTCCTCGCCGAACAGATGCAGCGTCCCGGCGTCGGGGCGCCGCTGCAACGTCAGCAACTTCAGCAGGGTCGACTTTCCGGCGCCGGACGGCCCGGTAAGGAAGTGGAAAGAGCCCGCGGGCAAGATGAGGTTAACGTCCCGCAGCGCGCGGTGCGTCGCCGCATAGCCGAACCCCACGCCAGACAGGCGGACGGTTTCGGTCGAGGCGGCGGATCGTGTGGCGCGGCGGGGCTGGACGGACATCGATTTTGGGTCAGGACGCGGTTTCGAACCGCGACGGGAGGGGGCGAAGAGCCTCGCAGTCAGCCGACATGATACTGACCTGCCCGTCCTGCGCCACCAGCTATTTCACCCCCGATGAGGCGATCGGGCCCGGCGGCCGCACCGTGCGCTGCAAGGACTGCAAACATACCTGGCGGGCCACGCTGGACGAGCCGCTTGAGCTCTCCGTCTCTTCGAACCCGGCCGAGGCCGCCAGCTTCACCCCCCGCGACGAGCCCGAACCCGAATCGCTGGCCGAGACGCCGGCCCCCGAACTCCCCCGCGCCTTCCGCGCCCGCGCCGAGCAGCAGCGACGCCTGCGCCGCGCCGCGACTCATGGCGTCGTCTGGGCCGGGATCGCCTCGGGCTTCGCCGCCCTTCTCGCCAGCGCCTGGCTGTTCCGCGTCGAGGTGGTCGAGATGGCCCCGCGGGCGGCCCAGGCCTATGCCGCCGTGGGCCTGACGGTGAACCCCACCGGTCTGGATTTCGAGGCCATCACCGCCCGGCCCCTGCCGAGCGATCCGGGCAAGGTGCTGGTCTCGGGCGCCCTTCGGAACGTGCGCGATGACGAGCGCACCGCCCCTCCGGTGCGGGTCGCCCTGCTGGACGCCCAGGGCGCCGAGATCGGCCATGCCGTGGTGCGTATCGACGCCGCTCCGGTGCTGCCGGGCAGGGTCCAGGGTTTCGCCGCCGTGATCGCCGACCCGGGCGCGCGGGGTCAGGGCATCGGCGTCGACTTCGTTCTGGATGCGCCCTCCGCCCGTCCCGAGCCGCAACCCGCCCGGCCCGTGCGTGCGGATCGCGGCCGCGCGCCGCCGCCCGCCGTCCGCGAACCGACCGCGGCCCCGCTGCACGAGGCGGCCGCCGGGGGTCTGCGCCCGGCTCTGTCAACGGGATCGCAGGCGCCGATGGACATGCAGCCGATCGACGCCGTCCCGGTGGTGGACACGCATGGGGTCGAGGCGGTATCCGCCTCGAATGGCTGAAACCCCCAAGCCCACCGTCCTTCTCCCCGAAGTCGAGGTTCAGCGCATCGTCGCCGGACTGGCGGCGCAGATCGCCCCGGTCATCGATGATGAAACCGTCGCCGCCGTCCTGCTGACGGGCGGCCTGTGGTTCGCCGCCGACCTGACCCGCGCCCTGTCGCGTCTGGGCCGCAACGTCCGCTTCGACGCCCTGTGGCTGGCCTCGTACGGCGACGAACAGTCCAGCCGGGGCCGGATCGACGTCTATGCGCCGTTCCAGCGCCCGATCACGGGCCGCCGCGTGCTGATCATCGACGACGTGTTCGACACCGGCCTGTCGCTGGCCGAGGCCGTGCGGATCGCCACCGAGGCAGGTGCGTCGGAAGTCCTCACCGTGGTCTTCGCCAAAAAGCCCTGGCCCCTGCCGCGCGCGCCCGAGCCGGACTTCGTCGGCTGGGACGCTCCGAACCGGTTTCTGGTGGGCTACGGGCTGGACCACGCCGGCGCCCTGCGCGGCCTGCCGGACGTCTGCGCGCTGGACTAGAGCCAGCCCGCCCGGGGTTCCCGCTCGAACATCCCGTCATAGCCCGGCCGCTCGCGCACAATGGCCCAACGGCTTGCGTCGACCAGCACTTCCGGAACCAGAGGCCGTGAGTTGTACTCGCTGGCCAGCACCGCCCCATAGGCGCCGGCGCCCATGAAGGCGACCAGATCGCCGGCCTGAAGCGGCGGCGACTGGCGGTCGCGGGCGAAGACGTCGGTGGACTCGCAGATCGGCCCGACGAGGTCATAGGCGACCGGTTCGCCCTCCCGCGGCCGGACCGGGACCAGATCGTGGAAGGCGTCGTACAGGGCCGGGCGCATCAGGTCGTTCATGCCCGCGTCCAGCACGGCGAAGCGGCGGCCGTCGCCACGCTCGTTGATCTGGATGACGCGGCTCAGCAGGACGCCCGCATTGGCGGCCAGCAGCCTGCCGGGCTCGAACGCCGCCTCGACGTCCAGCCCTTCCAGCACCCCGGCGGCCATGGCGACATAGTCGGCGATCGACGGCAGGTCGGACTGGCCGTGATAGGGCACCCCGAGGCCGCCCCCAAGGTCCAGCCGCGACACCGTCATCCCCTGCGCGCGCAGGTCCAGCGTCATCCGACGCAAGGCGCGGAACGCGGCCTCCAGCGGCGCCAGCGTCGTGATCTGGCTGCCGATGTGACAGGCCAGACCGACCGGAGTCACATGGGGCGAGGCCGTCGCGCGGGCGTAGAGGGCGGGCGCGTCGGCGAAGGGCACGCCGAACTTGTCCGCCGCGCCCCCGGTGGTGATCTTCGCATGGCCGCCGGCCCCCACATCCGGATTGACGCGGATAGCGATCTCCGGAGACGCGCTCCTGGCGGCCGCCACGGCGATCAGCCGGTCCAGTTCGACCGCGCTCTCGATGTTGATCTGGCGCACCCCGTTGTCGATGGCGAAGGCCAGTTCCGCATCCGTCTTCCCGACGCCCGAGAAAACGATCCGCTCTCCCGGTATGCCCGCCTTGAGCGCCCTGCGGATCTCGCCCTCCGACACGGTGTCCGCGCCGCAGCCCAGCCGGGCCAGGGTCGCCAGCACCGACAGGTTGGAGTTGGCCTTGACCGCGAAGGCGATCAGGGCGTCTCCCAGAGCGCCGCAGTGCGCATCCGCCGCCTCGCGCAGCAGGCCATAGTGCCGCGTCAGGGTCGCGGTCGAATAGACATAGACGGGCGTGCCGACCGCCTCGGCCAAAGCCTCCAGTGGCACGCCTTCGGCATGAAGCGCGCCCTCGATCCGGTCGAAATGGTGCAAGGCCTAGGAGTTCGGCTGGGCGCCCGGGCCGTTGTAGGGGCTGGTCGGGCCCCCGTCGATCGGCTGGGTGCTGGGCGTACGATAGACGGTGGCGGGCTCGGGCAGGCCTGGCGCGCGGCCGTCGCGCTGGCTGCGCTCGGTCTTCCTGGCGGGCGGGGCCTCGAGATCGGCCATGCGGCCGCAGCCGGTGGCGGAGAGGGCGAACAGGGCGAGAACGCCCAGGCTGACGATCGATTTCATCCCAATCCCCTACGCGAGACGCGTCTTCCATTCGGCGATGCGCGCGCGGACCTGTTCCGGCGCCGTGCCCCCGAAACTCTGGCGGCTGGCGCAGGAGGCCTCAGGGGTGAGCACCTTGTAAACCGCTTCCGTCACGCCCGCTTCAAGCGATTGCAGTTCGGCCAGGGGCAGTTGCGACAAATCCACGCCGAGGGCTTCCGCCCGCTTCACCGCCGCGCCGGTGACATGGTGCGCCTTGCGGAACGGCAGGTTGAGCTCGCGCACCAGCCAGTCGGCCAGATCGGTGGCGGTCGAGAAGCCTGAACCGGCCGCCGCCCGCATCCGCTCCGTGTCCGGTCGCAGGGCCGAGACCATGGCCGTCATGGCGCCCAGGGCGAGGGTCAGGGCGTCGAAGGCCTCGAACACCGGAGGTTTGTCCTCCTGCATGTCCTTGGAATAGGCCAGCGGCAGGCCCTTCATCACCGTCGACAGGGCGACCAGCGAGCCGATGATCCGGCCGGTCTTGGCCCGCACCAGCTCGGCGGCGTCGGGGTTCCTCTTCTGCGGCATGATCGAGGAGCCGGTGGTGAGATCGTCGGGAAGGGTCGCAAAGCCGAACTGGGGCGTCATCCAGACGACGATCTCTTCCGCCAGCCGCGACAGATGGCCGGCGGCGATCGAGGCGGCGGCCAGGCTCTCGAGGGCGAAGTCGCGGTCGGACACGGCGTCCAGGGAATTGCCCATGGGCCGGTCGAAACCCAGCTCCGACGCCGTCATGTGCCGGTCGATGGGGAAGGGCGATCCGGCCAGGGCCGCGGCCCCCAGCGGATTCTCGTTCATCCGTTTGCGGGCGTCGGCGAACCGGCCCGCATCACGGCCGAACATCTCGACATAGGCCATCAGATGGTGGCCGAACGTCACCGGCTGGGCCGGCTGCAGATGGGTGAAGCCGGGCATCAGATCGCCGGCGTGCTGTTCGGCGCGGGCCAGCAGGACGGCTTGCAGCCCCTTCAGCTGTTCGATGGCCCGGTCGCAGGCGTCGCGGACCCACAGGCGAAAGTCGGTCGCCACCTGGTCGTTGCGGCTTCGGGCCGTGTGCAGCCGGCCCGACGGCTCGCCGATCAGCTCGGCCAGCCGCGCCTCGACGTTCATGTGGATGTCCTCGAACTGGTCGCGGAACGGGAAGGAGCCGTCCCGGATCTCGCCCTCGATGGCGTCCAGGCCGCCGAGGATGGCGTCGGCGTCGGCGCGGGCGACGATGCCGCGCGCCGCCAGCATGCGGCAGTGGGCGCGCGACCCGGCGAGATCCTGGGCCCACAGGCGTCGGTCGACGCCGATGGAGACGTTGATCGCCTGCATGATGTCGGCCGGCCGCGCCGAGAAGCGGCCGCCCCACATGTCTTGACCTCCCGCCTTCGGATCGGCTTTGGTCGGGGCGGGCGGCGTTGGATCGGACATGAAGGTCTCGAAAGCGGTTTTGGGCGCGGTGGCGGGCGTGCTGCTGATCGGCGTGATCGGCGGCGCCGCGCTGCTATACGCCAAACCGGACGGGATCGACAAAGCGCCTCCGCCCGCGGCGGCGAAAAGCGAACTGGCCCGGTTCGCTCGCGGCTCGATCGCCGCCCTGGAAACGCCTGCGGCGCTGGAGCCGGCCCCCGGCTACGTCTTCAGGACCCGCGACGGCGCCGACGCCCGGCTGTCGGACTTCCGCGGCAAGGTGGTGGTGGTGAACGTCTGGGCCATGTGGTGTCTGCCCTGCCGCACCGAGATGCCGACCCTGGCCCGTCTGGCCGAGGCCTATGCGGACCAGGATCTGGTCGTCCTGCCCGTCAATGTCGACAATGACGTCGACAGGATCGCCGATGCGAAGAGCTTCATCGACGTCCACGAGCCCCTGCCGCTGTACAGCGACCCGAAATTCCAGCTGCCGTTCGAACTGCCCGGCAAGGGCAAGATGCCCCAGACGGTCCTGCTGGACCGGCAGGGGCGGATACGCGCCCATTTCTCGGGCGAGGCGGACTGGGCGAGCCCGGAAGCGCGCGCCCTGATCGACGCCTTGCTGGCGGAGGGCCGGCCCGCCGCCGCATGATGCCGGCGCGCGACGCCGCGCCGTCAGTTGCCCCGGGTGTCGGTGGCGGTCTCGGCCTTCTGGTCGTCGGCCTTTTCCGCCAGGGTGTCGGTCGCCTCGTCGATCTCCTGCGCCGCCTCGCTGGCGCCGGCCGCGATGGCCGAGCCGACCTGGGCCGCCTCCTCCTTCAGGGCGGAACCGGCTTCCTCGGCGGCCTCGCCTGTCTCGGCCGCCGCTTCGTTGGCGTCGGCCTGGGCCCTGTCCTGTTCGGTCTGATTGCAGGCGGCGCCCCCCAGCGACAGGGCGGCGACGGCGGCGGCGAGGGTGACGGTCTGGATGCGCACGGAAAATCCCCTTCAGCGGTGAACCTTGGCGGTAAACGCGGGGAGCCGGAGGGGGTTGCGCCTTCGCCGTCCGTCTAGGCGGCGTCGCCCCAGACCGCCCGCAGGCGCGCCGCGCGCCCGCAGAACCGGCTGTAGCCCGCATAGCGGACCGGGTTCAGCCGGGCGAAATCCTGATGCGAGGCCTCGGCCGGCCAGAAGCGCGCCGCGTCCCGGACCGGAGTCACGAACCGTGCGGCGCCGATCCGCGCCGCCGCCAGGCGGCGGGACGCCTCGGCGGTCGGTTTCTGGGCGGCTGTGGCGAAGACGGCGGTGGCGTAGGACGGTCCCTGATCGCAGAACTGGCCGTCGGGATCCGTGGGATCGATGGTCACCCAGAAGCGGTCGACCAATTGCCGATAGGTGACGCGCGCCGGATCAAAGGTGACCTGCACCGCCTCGAGATGTCCGGTTCCGCCGCGCACCACCTGCTCATAGGTGGGGGCCGCGACGCGGCCGCCGGCGAAACCCGATACGGCCGAGACGACGCCGGGCATGTGCTCGAAATTCGCCTCGGTCGACCAGAAACAGCCGCCGGCGAAGACAGCGACCTCGCGCCGGCCGCTGTCACGGGCCTGGGCGGCGGAGGGTGATCCGGCCGGTGCGCTCTCGGCGCTGTCCCCCGGCGAACAGGCGGCGATGGCGAACAGGATCAGGCTGGCGATGGCGCGGCGCGACATAGGGGGGCGTCTCCGGCGGACGCGTCGGGCATCCGCCGAATATACGATCCCTCGCGACCCAGGGTTTCAAGGCCCCGCAAAGCAAAAACCGCCGGCCCCTTTCGGGACCGGCGGTCTTGTTGTTGGGCCTACCGGCCTTCGGCCTGGTTGAGGCCGAAGGCTGACATCGCCTTCCGTGTTTAGCGGAAGTTGATGCCGATGGTGGCGCGACGGTTGAGAGGCTCGCGCACGCCGTCGGCGGTCGGGCGGGCCAGGGCGGTTTCACCCTTGCCGTCCA
>NZ_LMFL01000008.1:166445-168109 GCF_001426805.1 Brevundimonas sp. Root1423 | reverse complement strand
GTGATCGCAGCCGTCAGCGTCGTCTTGCCGTGGTCCACGTGACCGATCGTGCCGATGTTGCAGTGCGGCTTGTTACGTTCGAACTTTTCCTTGGCCATTCTCTTCTCTCCGTCCCCTGAACAGGGGGCTTTAGTCCTAGGTTTTCAGGGGTCCGGCGGGCCTTTGCAGGCCCGCCGGGATTGGGTTGGTTAGGCGGAATACTTCTTGATCACTTCGTCGGCGACGTGTTGCGGCACCGGCTCATAGTGGTCGTACTGCATGGTGAAGGCGGCGCGGCCCTGCGACATGCCGCGAAGCGTGTTCACATAGCCGAACATGTTGGCCAGCGGCACGAAGGCGTTNATAGTGGTCGTACTGCATGGTGAAGGCGGCGCGGCCCTGCGACATGCCGCGAAGCGTGTTCACATAGCCGAACATGTTGGCCAGCGGCACGAAGGCGTTCACGACGGTGGCGTTGCCGCGCATGTCCTGACCCTGGATCATGCCGCGACGGCCGTTCAGGTCGCCGATGACCGAACCGAGGTAGTCCTCGGGGGTCACGACCTCGACCGCCATGATCGGCTCGAGCAGCTTCGGAGCGCCCTTGTCCTTCAGTTCGCGGAAGGCGGCGCGGGCCGCGATTTCGAACGCCAGCACGCTGGAGTCGACGTCGTGGAACTTGCCGTCCGTCAGGGTCGCCTTGAAGTCGATCAGCGGGAAGCCGGCCAGCAGGCCGTTCTCCTTGGAGGACATCAGGCCCTTTTCGACGCCCGGGATGTATTCCTTGGGCACCGCGCCGCCGACGATCGAGTTCTCGAACACGAAGCCCGAGCCGGGYTCGCCGGGCTCGAAGGTGATCATGACGCGGGCGAACTGGCCCGTACCGCCGGTCTGCTTCTTGTGCGTGTAGTCGATGTCGACCTTGCGGCCGAGCGATTCACGGTAGGCGACCTGGGGCTGACCGATCGTGGCGTCGACCTTGTAGGTGCGGCGCAGGATGTCGATCTTGATGTCSAGGTGCAGCTCGCCCATCCCCTTGAGGATGGTCTGGCCCGACTCGTGRTCGGTCGAGACGGTGAASGAGGGATCYTCCGAGGCCAGCTTGGCCAGGGCGACGCCCAGCTTCTCCTGGTCGGCCTTGGTCTTGGGCTCGACCGAGATCTCGATCACSGGCGCCGGGAATTCCATCTTCTCGAGGATGACGGGCGACTTCAGGGGATCGCACAGSGTGTCGCCGGTGCGCGTGTCCTTCAGGCCGGCCAGGGCGACGATGTCGCCGGCGTAGGCTTCCTTGATGTCCTGACGGTCGTTCGAGTGCATCAGCAGCATGCGGCCGACGCGCTCTTTACGATCGCGGCTSGAGTTCAGCAGGCCCATGCCGGTTTCCATCTTGCCGGAATAGATGCGGCAGAAGGTCAGCGAGCCGACGAACGGGTCGTCCATGATCTTGAACGCCAGAACCGACAGGGGTTCGTCGTCCGAAGCGCGGCGAACGATCGGCTCTTCCGTCTTGAAGTCGATGCCCGGGGTCGGCGGGATGTCCACCGGCGACGGCAGGTAGTCGACGACGGCGTCCAGCAGCGTCTGCACGCCCTTGTTCTTGAAGGCCGAGCCGCAGAGGATCGGATAGAAGGCGCCGGTCAGCACGGCCTTGCGGATGCACTTCTTCAGCACTTCCAGCGANG